>NZ_PSOW01000010.1:0-263158 GCF_003013335.1 Rhizobium sp. H4 | reverse complement strand
GACCGCCAGTCATGCATGAGATGGCCGGGCACATGCCCGGCCGTTTTGCGTTTGATGGTAGCGACGGCGGTGTGGATGCTCGGCTCGAGGCCGAAAGGGGCGGAGGGTGCAGCCATGGATTCCAGGCTCAAGGCCTGGAATCCAGTCTGGCGCGGTGAATGAACCCATAAGGCCTCGCAGGGAATCTCCCCCGCCCAAGGACTTGGGCGCGCTGGTCACAGGGATGAGGGAGCAAGAGGAGATGCGACCTGTCTATTGTCGCTGGAGGATGCGGTGTGGATGCTCAGCTCAAAGCCGAGCAGCACAGAGAGCGGAGCCATGGATTCCAGGCTCAAGGCCTGGAATGACGGAGAGTGAGGGTTCGTTTGCGCCAAACTCAGCGTCGGCGCAGCGGACGAAGCGTCGCAGTTGCTGGTCGAAGGCGGCACTATAACAGGCACCGGAAGCACGACCCGCCGTCCGAAACCTCGACGGCGCGTTTGGCGGCAACACCGCCAACCTCCGTCATTCCAGGCCTTGAGCCTGGAATCCATTCACCGCGCGTCCGCGCGGTGAATGAACCCATAAGGCCTTGAAGGGAGTCTCCCGCGCCCAAGGACTTGGGCGCACTGGATCCCTGTGACGAGCACAGGGATGAGGGAGCAAGTGGAGATGCGACCTGCCCAAGTCCCGCGAGAATACGGTGTGGATGCTCGGCCAAGGCCGAGCAGGACCGGGGGTGGGACCGTGGATTCCAGGCTCAAGGCCTGGAATGACGGAGGTCAGGGAGAGGCGCGATCATAACGATGAAACTGACACCAAAGCTCCAGCGGGATCACTCCCTACTCTCCGCCCTGAACACCCGAAACGACGATATCCTGGTCGATCACTGACAGCGCCCGGTTGAGGTGGCCCTCGAAGACGAGGATCGGCTCTTCGGCGACGATGCGGATTTCCGGCATGCCTTCCATGCGCACGATGTGCGACTGGCCGAGACCCTCTTCGATGCCCTGGCGCAGCAGGTCGTAATAGCGGGTGCCGGGGCCGGTGATGGCGATGGGCATGCGTTCGGTGAGGCTGAGCATGCGCGACAGGCCGTTGCCGAGCGCCAGGCCTGCCTGGCGGAAGGCGAAGACGGAGGTGCGGTGGCCCTGGCGGGCCTTGGCGGCGATCTTGTCGAGTTCGGCGACGGGCACGAATTTGGCGGGGATCGTATCGAGCGGCACTTCGAAGGCGCTGCGCAGGATGGCGTAGAAGCCGGCATAGGCCTCGATGCAGCCGCGCGTGCCGCAGCGACAGAGGCCGCCACCCGCCATGTGCAGCATGTGGCCGAAATTCGGCGCCGAGACCTCTTGGCCCGTCTGCCCTCCCCGCCGGACGATGCCGAGGCCGATGCTGTGGCCGAGCGAGAGTGCGGCGAGCGAGCGGAAGTCGGCGCCTTTGACGATCTCCTCGCGCGCGCCAAGGGCGGCGGCGACCAGCAGGGTCTCGTTGTCGAGGATGACCTTGGCTTGCCAATCCTGCCGGAGCGCCGATTCGAAATCGATCTGATCGCTGCCGAAGATCGGCGACCAGATGAGCACCGGCTCGGTGGAATCGACCAGGCCCTTGCTGCTGATCGAGATCAGCAGGACTTTTTCTCGGGTAATGCGGGAGCGATCGAGGATGCGCGAAAGGCCGGCGCGCACGCCTTCCACGAAGCGGGCAGCGCCTGAGGGATCATGCGAGCGCTCCTCGCTGAAGCGGTCGATCAGCTTGCCGGCATAATCGACCAGCGAATATTGCACGACATCCGAGGAGATGATGACGACGATGAGATAGCCGCAATCGCGCCGTTGCCGGAGCAGCACGCGCGGCCGGCCGCGGCCGCTGGCCGCCTGCTGCTCGGATTTTTCGATGATCTGGGCGCGTTCCAGATCGGCGGTGATCGCCGAAATGGTGGCCGAGGAAAGACCGGTGAAATCGGAAATTTCGGTATGGGCAAGCGCGCCGTGGCGGCGCAGCACGGACAGCACGAGCACGCTGTTTCTCTGCCGGACCAGCTCCGTGCTCGACTTGGTCAGCATGAATGCCGCCCTCTCCTCCTGCTTACATTACCCTCGTTTCCACTGCATGTCCGGCCGCCACCACGCAAGAGGCTGATGCCGACAGTCCAGTGTTGACAGCTGAAAAAATCTCTGACATCAAATTTCTCGACTGTCGAGAAAATAATCCGAACTTTCCTCGACAGGCGTATCGCGGTGGCCGGAGGAAGCATGGGCTGGGCCGGCCGCAACTCACTCGGGAGGACATTATGAAGTCTATTTTGAAATTGATGGCAGGCGCCGCCATCCTCGTTTCCGTGCACACCGCCGCCATGGCTGCCGATCTCGTCGTCGGCGTTTCCTGGTCGAATTTCCAGGAGGAGCGCTGGAAGACAGACGAAGCCGCCATCAAGAAGGCTCTCGAAGCCAAGGGCGCCAAGTATATTTCCGCTGACGCGCAGTCTTCGGCCGCCAAGCAGCTGACCGACGTCGAATCGCTGATTTCGCAGGGCGCCAACGCGCTGATCATTCTCGCCCAGGATTCCGACGCTATCGCTCCGGCCATCGAAAAGGCCGCCGCCGAAGGCATCCCGGTTGTCGGCTATGACCGCCTGATCGAAAATCCGGCCGCCTTCTACATCACCTTCGACAACAAGGAAGTCGGCCGCCTGCAGGCCGAAGGCGTCTTCAAGGCGAAGCCGGAAGGCAACTACGTCTTCATCAAGGGCTCGTCCTCCGACCCGAACGCCGACTTCCTGTTCTCGGGCCAGCAGGAAGTGCTGAAGGCCGCGATCGACGCCGGCAAGATCAAGAATGTCGGCGAGGCCTATACCGACGGCTGGCTGCCGGAGAACGCCCAGCGCAACATGGAGCAGTTCCTGACCGCCAACAACAACAAGGTTGACGCCGTCGTCGCCTCCAACGATGGCACGGCCGGCGGCGCGATTGCAGCGCTCGACGCCCAGGGCCTCGCCGGCTCCGTTCCGGTTTCCGGCCAGGACGGCGACAAGGCGGCGCTGAACCGCATCGCTCTCGGCACGCAGACGGTTTCCGTCTGGAAGGATAGCCGCGAACTCGGCAAGCGCGCCGCCGAAATCGCTCTCGAGCTTGCCGGTGGCAAGGACATGAGCAAGATCGAAGGCGCACAGGCCTTCAAGGGCGGCCCGAAGGGCGTGGAAATGCAGTCGGTCTTCCTGAAGCCGCTTGCCATCACCAAGGACAATCTGAACGTCGTCATCGACGCCGGCTGGATTTCCAAGGCTGAAGCCTGCCAGGGCGTCAAGGCCGGCACGGTCGCCGCCTGCAAGTAAGCAAGCTTCGAACGAAATGCCGGCGCCGCAGCGGAGAGACCGCTGCGGCGCCGGATGCGGATGCGAACTCCAAGGATGCAGTTCCTCCGCCCCGCCGCACCATCGCGGATTTGCATTCCCTGCCGGAAGGGTGTCGCGACGCCAGGCGACCGGTTTCCGGAAGCATCACGATGGGCAGTTGAAGAACAGACGATGACGCCGCCCACAACTCGGGCACGCTGGCGCAGCCGTCCAAACACAATGGGGGAACGGCAAACCCATGGCCGAAATGGTAAAATCCACCACATCAAGCGGGCCGCGAACGGCGGAAGCCAATCCGGTGACCCGCTTCTTCCGCGCGACCGAAATCGACACACGCCTGCTCGGCATGATCGGCGCGCTCGTCATCATCTGGATCGGTTTCCACATCATCACCGGCGGCCTGTTTCTGACCCCGCGCAATCTCTGGAACCTCTCGGTCCAGACGACCGACATCGCGATCATGACGACGGGCATGGTGCTGATCATCGTCACCCGCAACATCGACCTTTCTGTGGGATCCGTGCTCGGTCTCTGCGGCATGATCATGGGCGTGACGCAGGCCAAGATCCTGCCTGAGTATATCGGCTTCGACAGTCCCTTCACCTGGGTGATCACGCTGCTGGTCGGCCTGATAGCCGGCGGCCTGATCGGCACCTTCCAGGGCATGATCATCGCCTTCCTCAACGTGCCCTCCTTCATCGTCACCCTCGGCGGCCTGCTGGTCTGGCGCGGCGCGACCTGGCTCGTCACCAGCGGCCAGACGGTTGCGCCGATGGACCAGACCTTCCGCATCATGGGCGGCGGCGCAGAGGGCTCGATCGGCGCCACCTGGAGCTGGATCGTCGGCATCGTTGCCTGCCTCTTCGTCATCGCCAGCATCGTCGGCTCGCGCCGGCAGCGGCGCCGCTTCGGCTTTCCGCGCCGGCCGATCTGGGCCGAGTATTTCCTCGCGACGCTGAGCTGCGTGCTGATCCTTGGCGCCGTCTCGATCGCCAACAGCTATTACTGGCCGATCAACATCGCCAAGAAATATGCCGAGACCAACAATATTCCCTGGCCCGAGACCGGCCTGGATATTCCCTACGGCATCGCCGTGCCGGTGCTGATCGCCATCGTCGTCGGCATCATCATGACCTTCATCGCCACCCGGCTGCGCTTCGGCCGCTATGTCTTCGCGATCGGCGGTAACCCGGAGGCGGCCGAGCTTGCCGGCATCAAGACCCGCTGGGTGACCGTGCGCATCTTCGCGCTGATGGGGGTTTTGGCCGCTATCGCCGCGGCGATTTCCACCGCCCGCCTCAATGCGGCGACCAACTCGCAGGGCACGCTCGACGAGCTCTACACCATCGCCGCCGCCGTCATCGGCGGGACGTCGCTGGCGGGCGGCACCGGCACGATCGCCGGCGCCATGCTCGGCGCGCTCGTCATGCAATCACTGCAATCCGGCATGGTTCTCGCCCATGTCGACACGCCGCTGCAGAGCGTCGTCGTCGGCACCGTCCTCGTCGTCGCGGTCTGGCTCGACACCGTCTATCGCGCCCGTGCCAAGTGAGAGGAGCCTCAAAATGACTGATCACCGCACTCCCCTCGTGGAACTGAAAAACATCTCGATCTCCTTCGGCGGCATCCACGCCGTGGACAATGCCTCGGTCGATCTCTACCCGGGCGAAGTCGTCGCCCTGCTCGGCCATAACGGCGCCGGCAAATCGACGCTGATCAAGATCCTCTCCGGCGCCTATAAGCGCGACTCCGGCGAGATCCTGATCAATGGCGAGCCGGCCGACATCCGCAACCCGCGCGATGCCAAGAAATACGGGATCGAGACGATCTACCAGACGCTTGCCGTCGCCGACAATGTCGACGCCGCCGCCAACCTCTATCTCGGCCGCGAGCTGAAGACCCGCTGGGGGACTCTCGATGACGTGGCGATGGAGGCTTCGGCCCGCGAAGTGATGGGACGGCTCAACCCCAACTTCAAGCGCTTCAAGGAGCCGGTGAAGGCGCTTTCCGGCGGCCAGCGGCAATCGGTGGCGATCGCCCGCGCCATCCTCTTCAACGCCCGCATCCTGATCATGGACGAGCCGACGGCCGCCCTCGGGCCGCAGGAGACGGCGCAGGTGGGCGAACTGATCAAGCAGTTGAAGAAGGAAGGCATCGGCATCTTCCTCATCAGCCACGACATCCACGACGTCTTCGACCTCGCCGACCGCGTCTCGGTGATGAAGAACGGCCAGTTGGTGGGCCACGCCCGCACCGAGGACGTGACCAAGGACGAGGTGCTGGGGATGATCATCCTCGGCAAGGTGCCGCCCAAGGCCATCCCCGGCCCCGGCGCCATGCAGATCTGACCGCCGTAAGGCTCCTGCCCCGGACAACCGCTCCGCCGCCCGCAAGGCCGGCGGAGTTTTTCATCCGCTTCCATAGCGCGACCAATAAAAATACCCTGCAAATCGCAAGCACCGGTATTTCTGAGAAATTCGCGATTGAAGCCGGCGGCAAGCTAGGCTAAGAACCACCCATCGGACAGGCGATTCAAGCCGCCTTCGGCATGCACCCGTAGCTCAGCTGGATAGAGTGTTGGATTCCGATTCCAAAGGTCACAGGTTCGAATCCTGTCGGGTGCGCCATATTTCCAATTGGTCTTCTCTCGTCCTCGCGCATGCTGCAAAAAGCTAACCCAGTCTTAGCCCAGTAGCGCACGCCCCCCATGCGCAAGTCCTGCCACTAGGTCGCCAAAGCTCGCATCAACCTAGCTTTGATAGATAGCCACGTAGACTTGGCCTGTTTGGTCTGACGCTTCTGATTGCAGGCGAAACAAACAAGATGAAGATTTTCGAGGCGACTAGTTCCGCCCTGGCTTGCCGGCTTGATGTGATCCCATGTGGCCAGGTTTGGAACCGTCGCGAGCCTGTTGCGTTTGCGATCCTTGTTATGCCATCCAGGCAAAATCATAGCGGCCTCGCAAATACCGCATTGCCCACCCTGAATCTCGAATGCTTTCCGCTTGCGACCGTGTCTGTACTTCGTGATTTTGCTCAAGATAGTTGCCCGACTGCAATGCCTGGTTGATTTAGCAAAGTCGCAATTCGGATCGCTGTCAATTCTCCTTAAGTGGATACCTCCCGGCTGACGAATGTCGCAGGGGGCTAAGCCCGGCTAGGCAACGAGTCTCGAGGGGAGGTTCTAGGCATGCATTGGACCCGGGGAGGCAGCGCGGGGGAACTCGCCGCCGCGGCCACGCGGGATGGTCTCTAAGATATCTGCCCCCATCGATACTTGCTTACACTCCAAGCAAACAAGTTGCCACCCCATAGGCTTCGATCCGCGCATTGCTTCTTCAAAATATCGCGCTGGCTACTTCAAGTCGGAGAGGGAATCCAATTGTCCATCGAAGGCTCCGCAATGCTGATTTACAACAGCGCAAAAAATAAAAATTGAAATAGGCCCCGCCCGCCAATTTTTTATCAGGCCATACTGTTTCTCCTCCAACATCTCTGTGTTAGGCAGCCCAAAGCGCCACTTTAGGGCGCGACAACCTTACGCTCTCGATATCGGAGGCAGGCGCTGGCATTGAAGGTTTACCGACCAGAGATCGATGGCTTAAGAGCCATATCGGTGATCGCGGTTATTCTTTATCACGCCGAGTTCACGATTGCCGGCCACACCTTGCTGCAGGGCGGATACATCGGCGTCGATGTGTTCTTTGTGATCAGCGGCTTCCTGATTTCCCAAATTCTGCTGACGGAAATCGAGGCAACCGGGCGTGTTGATTTCCTAAAATTCTATACGCGGCGCGCGCGGAGAATTCTGCCTGCCTTGTTCGCGGTCGTCTTCGCGACAATGCCCTTCGCCTATTACCTTTTATTACCATCGGAACTCCTGGATTACGCGAATTCCATAGGTTCCTCGCTCCTGTTTGGATCGAATATCTATTTCTATTTCACTGCGGCCCAGTACGGCGAGCCGGATACGCTTCTCAAGCCTTTTCTTCACACCTGGTCGTTGAGCGTCGAAGAGCAGTTTTATATCGGCTTTCCGCTCTTATTGCTGATCACGCGCCGGTATTTGAAATCAAGATTTTTGCCGTGCGTATTGCTCATGGCAGCCTTAAGCTTCGTATTCTGTGTCCTCACGGTGCGGTATGATCAGCAACAGGCCTTCTACTCGCCGCTCACCCGGGCCTGGGAACTCCTGGCCGGAACACTTCTCGCCTATTACGAGGTGAGGCGCGGACGCGCGCGCCCTCGGCCGTTGCTCGCGGCGGTCGGGCTTGTGCTCGTGCTTGGTTCCCTCATCTTGTTCAGGAAGGACACGGTTCATCCTGGCCTGTTCACTGTCATCCCCGTCATTGGGACCTGTCTGGTGCTTGCATTCGCCAGTCATAAGCATGCCGTCGGGCGCCTGTTGGCGTCTCGGCCGGCGGCGCTCACCGGGATCGTCTCCTACTCTTTATACCTGTGGCATTACCCGGTCTTCGCCTTCGCTCGGCTGACAAGCCTGGATTTCGACAACGGCGATAAGCTCGTTGCCGTTGCGGCGACCGCCGTGATCGCGGTCGTCAGCTTCGTCGTCATTGAAAAGCCCATTCGCTACACCAGAAGAAACCGCGCTTTCTGGATCTCCCTCGGCACATCCGTTGCAACCATCATGGCTGCTGTTGTGTCGGCGATCACTATGGCCGGTTTTCCTCACAGATTGGATCAGGTCTATCCATCTATCGCGCGGACGAACGAAGACCGACTCGAAAGCACATTTCTCGGCTTGAACAACAGCATCCAGGCCGGCAAACCGGTTATCTTCATCATCGGGGATTCGTACGCGAGGAACTGGTCAGTCGCGCTGAAAAATTACATCGATACCGACCGATATGAAGTCGTGGCGCTCAGCTACTTGAACTGCATGGCGGAGATCAAGGACGATAGTGTTAAGGCCCCCTCACGCGCCAGCATTTACGACAAATACTGCATTCCCTTTGAAAAATATATCAACGACAAGTCATTGCTCAGCCGAACGAAAGCGATTTTCCTCGCGAGTCACCGGCCTTTTGAATACACCGTCAACCCGTTCAGGTTTGAGCTTCTTTCCTGGATGAAAAGCCATTCAGACGACGCTAAAATTTTCGTTTTCGGAAATTATTTCCAGCTGGACCGATCGCACACCTGCCTGGGGCTGATGTTTCGGACAAAATCTGACGCCTCTACCTGCATGCGATTGGCATCTTATCCGGCCGCCAACCAGCCGGTAGAGCAGATGCCGTTTTTCCCGTCCGGTCTTGCATTCAACTACATCGATATCATCAAGCTTCACTGCGGTTACGACAAGCGGGGGTGCCTGACCAGCAGCGGCGGTGTTCCGTTCATGACAGACTGGGGCCATCTGACAGCGGAATTTCTGATAACCTTGCTTGGTGACATTCTGGAAAAGAGAGCCGACGACCTGCGGGGCAGCGGGCTCCTGGATTTCCTGGTATTGCCGCAGGCCATGCAAGCCGGACGAACTGCAAGTTCTCAGCCGAACGGCGGCCTCACGTCTTTTGCTTCTCCATCACCCTGAGCGGCCGGCACCGGATCCGTTTCGATCACATCAGATGGTTCGCAATCCTCAACTCGCAGAGTTTCCGCATCGCTCATTAGCAATTTGTTGACCATAAGCTGGCTTTACTGAGCCTGATGGATGCGGAGTTTCCCGCCCGTCGTCGAGTGTTTGATGTAAGACGGGATTGTTGGTGTTGAAGTACCCAGTGCAAGAATTGTGGAGCGGAATCGCCGCACTCCTGTCGCGTGCAAAACGTGTTGCAGCGCAGACCATTCTGCCGGCCCTGTTTGCGCTCCCCGCGCTTGTCGGCTCCGCATCATTCGCCTCAGCAGAAGATCGCGCCCTGAAGCTGTTCTTTACCCATACGGGCGAGAAGGCGACGATTACCTATAAGCGGGATGGAAAGTTCGATCCCAAAGGCCTTGCCCAGATCAATCGGTTTCTGCGCGACTGGCGGAGGAACGAGCCGACCCGGATGGATCCCCGGCTGCTCGACCTGGTCTGGGAGGTGTATAAGCGCAGCGGCGGCAGGGACTACATCCACGTCGTTTCGGCCTATCGCTCGCCTGCCACCAACAACATGCTCCGCAACCGTTCGCGCAGCACCGGTGTCGCCAAGAAGAGCCAGCACATGCTGGGCAAGGCGATGGACTTCTACGTTCCCGGCGTCAAGCTTGCGACGTTGCGTGCAGTTGCCATGCAGATGCAGGTCGGCGGTGTCGGCTATTATCCGACCTCGGGATCGCCCTTCGTCCATCTCGACGTCGGCAATGTCAGGGCCTGGCCCCGCATGTCGCGGCAGGAACTCGCGCGAATATTCCCAAATGGGCGGACGATGCATCTTCCGGCCGATGGCCGGCCTCTGCCGGGATATAATCAGGCGGTTGCCAACCACAGGAAACGCGTCAGCTCCACCTCGATAGAGATCGCCAGCACCGCTGGAGAAGACGAAGATGCGGGAGCATCGCCGAGCGGCGGCGGCACGAACAGCAAGCTCGTGACGGCGCTTCTGCCGACGCCGAAAAGCCGGGCATTAAATGCGCTGGCGCTGCAGACCGGCGCGGGCGAGCCGGATGACAAAGGCGCCACTCCGGATGTAGCACCTTTCCGCATCCCAGTCCCGGCGATGCGTCCGACTGCCCTTGCGCATGACGCGGACGCGGACGACGAACTCAAGACTGCCTCGATCGGCCCGATCGCCGCACTTCCGGAGAAACAGACCTCGGCATTGCCTGTTCACGCCCGCTTCCATCCCCGCCTTGTTGCATCGGAGACCGGCAGGCCGGGCGCTGCTCTGATCGCCTCGCTGCCGATGACCGCCTCCTGGGAAGAAGCAGATTTCCTCGGATCGACCTCCGAGGCGGCGCTGATGAAATGGGCGCTGCATTCTCCCGGCGAGGCGATGGGATTGAGCATGCCTCGTATCTCGCCCCGCACGGTTCATCGTGAGGCTGATGTCGCGATGTCGAGCGAGTATGTCACCCCGGTCGCAGCCAGAGGCCCGTTCGATGCCAGCCGGTTTACATCGCCCCCGGAGGGCTGACCTCATTCATCGGGTTGATGCGCTGCACCCGTGACAAAACCTTCAAGTGTCGCCTGCCGTCGGTAGAAGCGTTCGAGGGAGATGGCGGCGGGCTGCAAGTTTAGTTCGGTGAGGTCGTATGGGCCGCAGGATGCCCTCGCTTCGTCCGATAGCGTACGGGAACCTGGCGGATCGCTCCTCGTTATGATCGCGGGATCGCACAGGTGGCCCCAGTTTTGGGTCCGTCCGCTCTTCCTTCCTGAGCGATCCCGTCCTTTCCCCTCAATTGCCCCGCTTCGGCGGGGCATCCTTTTGCCTGGTCCAGCCGGCTTGCGGTCAGTCGCAGACAATGCCGTAGACTTCGCGATATTGCTCCAACTGTTCTTTCGGACCTGATAACAACAGCGGGCAAGCGGTGTAGTTGCCCTTTATTTTCCCATTCTCGACATAGAGCCAGTCGAAGATATCCGCCTTCTCGAACGCGACGCGATCCCCTTGTTTGATGTTGTGGATGTATTCCGGCCTGTCGCCGAGGAGAGCGGTGAAACGATCACCTGAGGCCTCGATCTGGTAGACCCACATGAATTCCACATCCGGCGCCATCTGATCGGTGGTCAGGACCACGCTCTTGTCCTTGTCCTTGAAACCAAGCTTGAGGCTGTAATTTTCGGTTCCCGCCGGTGGATTTTGCAGTTTCTGGAGGAAGCCGTCCAACTCCCTTATCGATTTCTCATGGGCTTTGGCCATGGCCGGATCGCCCGGCTTAATCAGCTGGATGTTTGGATTATCCTGGGCCAGCGCGCGTTCGGCGGGAATGGAGGGAATGGAGAGTACAAGCACGGAGAGGAGTGAAATGACACTGCGCAACATTCGAGATGCCTTAATTCGTCGTGACTATACGACGCAACATAGCTATCTCTGGTTGATCTTCAATAGCGGCTTGATGCGACGGTGGCGCCGCTGTTAAAGCGCGTCGGATCAAAAATTTGGTTCATGCGAGGCGCTGTAGGCCGTTGATTTTATGCATGTCGTTGTCCCGGAACCGCTGCACACTTCCGGGCGACATGCATCGGCTTCGGATGGTGGGGAGAAGGCATTGGTTAACGACGAGTGGGTTGAACTGTGGGTCATGTTCTGCGCGGCCGGCGGCTTTTGCGCCTACAGCTGGTATTGGTGCATCCGGTCGATCATCTTCTACCGGAAAAACGGTTATGATTTCAGCCAGGATTTCGGCCCCAGAATTTATTGGTCCGCTCGTGGGGGTGATGATCGCCTGTTGGCGGGGCCGAGAGCGAAGTTCCTGATCGCGATGCCTTTTTCCGTGCTGGCAAGCTCTTTCATGCTGCTCTTCACGGTTCTGGGCCTGCTGGGGACTATCAAACCTTGTCTCGATTGCCGTCCATAACGCTTGGCTGACCATTAAGCCCTATACCCCCATCGAATGACTGGCGTTCCCTTCGGCTTGAGCGTTTACTGGATCAATCCGCCGGAGGAGGCAAACCATGGCCATGTATCTCACGCGCTTCAGCTACACGCCCGAGACCTGGGCGCGCATGATCGAAAACCCCGAGGATCGCCGGGAGGCGGCGCGGAGCTACATTGAATCCGTCGGCGGAAAGCTCCACGGGTTCTGGTACGCCTTCGGCGAGCATGACGGATGGAATTTGTGGGAGGCGCCCGACAATGTGTCGATGGCGGCTGTCGCGCTCGCGATCGGTGCGGGAGGCGCGCTCAGCTCTATCGAGACGACTGTCCTCCTCGACGTCGAGGACACGATCCGGGCCTTGGAAAAGGCGAGGTCGATCCGGTATCGCCCGCCGGCAGCCTAGGACTGCACGCTGCCTTGGCGTGCTCGCCAAGCGACAGGGCACGTCACTTGCTGGTTTCGCCGAAAGCGTTCTGTGGCTGCGTCGGCAGGCAGCCTGGGAAAATCTCAATGAACAACTGAAATCACCGAAACTCCAGCTTCCTCCGCAGCGCGAATGAGTGCGGCACGGGCGACCTTGGACGGGATATTGCCCTGAATGGCCTCCAGGCATGTTTTCACCGCCGCGATATATTGCTCGCCATCGTCCGACGGCCAGGCGCCAATAAGCGCGTCTGCAACGTCGCTGAGCGACCGGACCAGTCTGTGTTTTTCCCGCCCTCCCATCACAAGCATCAGAGGAGCGAAGCCTTCGCTTCGATGCCAATCCACGATACCAACCGTTTGCATTTGCAAATACTCTCCTTGCCTCCCGGAAGCCTTCTCGATCGCCATGCGCCTCCACCGCCCGAGATGGATCAACAGCTCGGGCACTTTATCAGGAAGGGTCTGAGCGGAGCTCAGCAACAACGACGAATCCTCCCTGATGCCCTTTCAACAAGGACGGGCAGAATTTAACTCAGATGCCCGCGAGGGGAAGCGGGACCTAAGTCGGACTGGTCGTCCTCGGGATCCGCTCTCATATCTATGTGAGGCAATGTGAATATCCGCGGGAGGGGCGGAACAGGAGGAGGTTATGAAATTCGGTCCCGCCAATCACGAAGAGCGCTGTTCGGAAGGCCATAGTTCGGCATCGACCATCGCAACGATCGAAGCCGCGCTTTCGGCCGATCCTGATATCGACAGCTCTGCTATCGAGATCAGGATGCTCGGGCCGGTGGTGCTGCTCGAAGGCTTTATATCCAAGATCGAAGACCGCGAAAAAGCGATCGCCATCGCAGTGATGATCGTCGGCTGGGAAAATGTCCACGATCGGATGCTGAGCCGCTTTCCCATGCAGGGGTGAACGGCTGTCGGGCCGGGTAGGACCAAGGTCCCGGGTGCCCCCGTCTGAAGTCCCAGCGCAGGAACACTTCCTCCGTCCGAAGGTTTGACCCACCAGCGGTGCAAGCCGTATCAACAGGAGGAAACTGATGAATATCAAAGTAGTAGGAATTGCCGCCGGCCTTCTCTTGGCGTCGACATCTGCCTTTGGTCAGTCGTCGACGGTGACAGGTGCGGCCGGTGGCGCTGCAACAGGGGCGATTGTCGGCGGCCCGGTCGGCGCTGCCGTCGGTGGCATCGTCGGCGGTGTCGCAGGCAGCGTCATCGATCCGCCGCCGCAGCAGGTGGTGACCTATGTTCAGCAGGCTCCTGCCCCAGCCGAACGCGTCGTGGTGGAAAAGGTTGTCGTCGGAGAGCCTTTGCCGGAAACGGTGGTGGTGACGCCAGTGCCTGATGATCCGAAATATGCATACGCGATCGTCAACGATCAGCGTTTGATCGTCGAACCCTCCTCCCGGAAGGTTATCCAAGTCATCGAGTGACCAACGGCGGCCGGAGCCGCCATCCCAACAATCAGGGCACGCATGCGACGCATGAGAATGCGCGCGAGAGCGCGTGTCGAACCGAACCTCGGAGATTGATGATGAAGAGCAACCGTCTCACCATGCTGGTGGCAGCGCTGTCCCTTGGCGTATCGCCGCTTGCGACATTGCCGGCCGTGGCCCAGCAGGACACCAACAGCGGCAGCCAGGCCCAGCCCAGTTCGCCAGCCGGAACGGATGCCGGTGCGCAATCCGGCTCCGGCGCTACGGGGGCGCAATCCCGCACCGGCGCTGCCGGCGCCGACTGCGTCCCCGACGCCTCCGGAGCCTGCCCGGGCCAGTCAACGCAGCAGCAATCCGGCCAAGGCTCCGATACGCAGAAGAGCGCTGAGCAGCCTGCGACCGACAAGTCTTCGACGAGCGGAAGTGCCTCCGGCAAGGCTTCGACAGAAACCAAGCCCGGATCACAGGACGCCAGCGGCGGTGCCACGACCGAACAGAAGCCCGCAGCCCAGTCCGGCAGCACCGACAGCACGAAGAGCAGCACGCAGAACGCCACGCCTGCAGAGGGCACCGGCAGCGGCACCACCACACAAAGCGGCGATGCGTCCAAGGGTTCGACCGACCAGAACGCGACGACGACAAACAAGAGCTCTTCCGCAACCACCGTCAACATCTCCGTCGAGCAGCAGACCGAAATTCGAACGGTGGTGAAGGAGGTCAATGTTGCGCCGGTGAAGGACGTGGATTTCACCGTCTCCGTCGGAACGACGATCCCGAAGAAGGTGCGGCTTGAACGGCTGCCGTCCCGCATTGTGAAGATTGTTCCGCAGTATGAAGGCTACCAGTTCTTCATTCTTGCAGACGGCCGGATCGTCATCGTCGATCCTGATGCTCTGACGATCGTCTACATCATCGAAGCGTAAGCGTTCAGGCTCGCTTGCCTGCCTGTCCGGCGTCCCTGTTCGCCGCCGGACGGGCAAAGGCTTGTCGAGATGCGCCTACTCGCTCTGCCTGAAATTGCGGATCCGGTCGAACAGCACCGCCAGCACGATCGCCCCGCCGATAAACGTGCCCTGCCAGAAGGCGTTGATGCCGAGCAGGCCGAGGCTGTTGCGGATCACCTCGATCAACGCGGCGCCCACCAGCGCGCCGAAGGCGGTACCGATGCCGCCGGCCAAATTGGCGCCGCCGATGACGGCGGCGGCGATGACCTGCAGCTCCATGCCGGCGCCGATATTGGTAGTGACGGCGCCGAGCCAGCCGGTCTGGACGATGCCGGCAATGCCGGCCGAAAGCGCCGAGATCATATAGACGGCGACCTTGATGCTGCGCACAGGCACGCCGGTGAGTGTGGCGGCATGCTCATTGCCGCCGATGGCGAAGACATAGCGGCCGAAGCGCGTCCAGCGCAGCACGAAGCCGGTCAAGAGCGCCAGGATGACCATATAGAGGACCGGGTTGGCGATGCCGAGAAACCAGGCGCCGCCGCCGAGCGCCAAGAGCTTGTCGTGGTCGGGGCCGAACTGGAAGACGACGGTGTTGTTGGAGGCGACCATGGCGAGGCTGCGCGCCACCGACAGCATGCCGAGCGTCACCACGAAAGGCGGAAAATCAAGATAGGCGATCATCACGCCGTTGAAGGCGCCGACGAGAAGCGCCGTGCCGATCGCCGCCGCGATGCCGATCTCGATGCCGTAGCCGGCATGCATGGTGACCGCCAGCACCATGCTGCAGAGGCAGAGGACGGAGCCGACCGACAGATCGATGCCGCCGGTGATGATGACGAGCGTCATGCCGAGCGCGATGATGGCGACGAAGGTGACATTACGGGTGATATTGTAGAGGTTCTTCGCCGTCGCGAAGGAATCGGTGGCCACCGAGAGGAAGAGGCAGGCGAGAATGACGGCGATCAGCACCCAGAAGGTCTGACTGCCGACGAACTCCGACAGCCGGCTTCGCTCTCTCTGTGCAATTGTCTGGTCGAGGGTGACTGCCATCGTTGACCTTCTTTTCTGCCGTGAACCAAGCCGCGCCGATCAGACTTGTTCGATGGCGCCTGTTATAAGTCCCGTCACTTCCTCCGGCGAACTTGCCGCGATCGCTTTGTCGGCGACCTTGCGGCCGCGGCGCATGACGATCACCCGGTCGGCGACGGTGAAAACGTCGGGCATGCGGTGGCTGATGAGGACGACAGCGATGCCGCGGCCGCGCAGCTCGCGGATCAGGTTGAGGACTTCGGCCACCTGGCGCACCGAAATGGCCGCGGTCGGCTCGTCCATCAGCACGATCTTCGCCTCCGACAGCATGGTGCGGGCGATCGCCACCGCCTGCCGCTGGCCGCCCGACATCTGCTTGACGAGATCGCGCGGGCGGGTTTCCGATTTCAGCTCCTTGAAGATCTCGCCGGCGCGGCGGTACATCGTCTTGTAATCGAGGATCTTCAGGGGGCCGATGCCGCGCCTGAGCTCGCGGCCGAGGAAGACGTTGGCGGCTGCGGTCAGATTGTTGCAGAGCGCCAGATCCTGATGGACGATTTCGATGCCGTGCTGGCGCGCCTCGACCGGGCGGTGCATGACGATCTCCCTGCCCTCGAGTCGCATCGTGCCTTCGCTTGGGCGGAAATTGCCGGCGATCATCTTGACCAACGTGCTTTTTCCCGCGCCGTTATCGCCCATCAAACCGACGACCTGGCCGGCTTCGAGCGCAATCGACACGTCGTTGACCGCCTGGATGGCGCCGAAATGTTTCGAGATATTGGTGAGTTCGAGAACCGCTGCCAGCCGACCATCCTCCCCGCAAGCTGCAGGCTCGCCATAACCGCGGTTGCCCGCCTGGCGCCTGCGATCCCGCTTTGCCGATCTCCTCCCCGGCAGAGCAATTATGTTCATTTACGCAAATGCTTGGAGAGCCGTCAATCAATTGTCCGTGTGAACGGCCCGCCGCTGCAAAAATCTACTTCGCCGCGCAAATACTGATTGACGCCGGAAACGGGTGGATATTAGCTGTTGCTAGGAGAGAGAGCATGCTGATCCTTGTCACCGGGGCTACGGGCAAGGTCGGGCGGCGCTTCATAACTGGGCTGCTTGACGAGCCGAGATTTTCCAAAGCACAGATCCGCGCGCTTTGTCACAATCGCGCGCTCGAAGAGACCGACCGTTTGTCTGTGGTCAAGGGCTCGATCGCCGACAGCGCCGTCGTGGCGGCGGCGATGGAGGGCGTCACCCATGTGCTGCACCTCGCCACCTGCAAGGAGACGCCGGATGAGGTGATCGACGTGACGGTCAAGGGGCTGTTCTGGCTACTCGAGGCCTTCCGCTCCAGCCCGACGGCGCAGCAGTTCATCCTGATCGGCGGCGATGCCGGCATCGGCCATTTCTTCTACCGCCATGACGGGCCGGTGACCGAAAAGACGCCGCATGGCGCTTATCCCGGCTGCTACGCACTCTCCAAGGTGCTGGAAGAGGTGATGCTCGAGCAGTTCGCCATCCAATACGGCATCAACAGCTGCTGCTTGCGCGCGCCCTGGATCATGGAGAAAGACGATTTCAAATATACGCTCTCCTTCGGCGACGACGTTTTCGGCGGGCCCGACTGGAAAAGGCTGGTGCCGCCGGCCGATGCCGAACGCTATGCCCGCGACGGCACGGTACCGCTGCTGCGCGATGCCGACGGGCGGCCGCTGAAGCGCAATTTCGTCCATGTCGACGATCTCGTCTCGGCGATCCTGGCGGCGCTCGACAATCCGCGCGCCCGGGGAGAGCTCTTCAATATCGCGATGGATCAGCCGGTCGATTACGGCGAGGTGGCCGCCTATCTCGCCCGCACGCGCGGGCTCGGATCCGTCGACATCGCCAGTGAATTTCACTCGAACTGGATGGACAACAGCAAGGCGAAGTTCCTGCTGGACTGGCGCCCCGTCTACGATTTGGAAAAGCTCATCGATTCAGCCTGGGAATACCGGCGTTCAAGGGAGGAGCCTCGGATCGTCTGGTATCCCGGTTGATAACAGGGCGGGCGATGTGCCCGTCTTTTCAAAAGGGAGGAAGTTATGAGGAAGGCATTATTGCTGGCTGCTGCTGCAGTCCTGGCGCTCACGGCCGGGCAGGCCATGGCCGCCAAGAAGCAACTCGTCATCGTCGTCAAGGGCCTCGACAACCCGTTCTTCGAGGCGATCAACCAGGGTTGCCAGAAGTGGAACAAGGAAAACGCCTCGGCCGAATATGAGTGCTTCTATACCGGCCCGGCATCGACCTCGGACGAGGCCGGCGAGGCGCAGATCGTTCAGGATATGCTCGGCAAGGCCGATACGGCGGCCATCGCCATCTCGCCCTCCAACGCCAAGCTGATCGCCCAGACGCTGAAGACGGCCAATCCGAGCGTGCCTGTGATGACGCTCGATGCCGATCTTGCGGCGGAAGATTCGGCTCTGCGCAAGACCTATCTCGGCACCGACAATTACCTGATGGGGGCGCGGATCGGCGAATATATCAAGAAGGCCAAGCCGAACGGCGGCAAGATCTGCACCATCCAGGGCAATCCCGGCGCCGACAACATCCTGCGGCGCGCTCAGGGCATGCGCGATACGCTGAGCGGCCAGAAGGGGCTCGCCGCCCTGAAGGGCGAAGGCGGCTGGACTGAGGTGGCCGGCTGCCCGGTCTTCACCAATGACGACGGCGCCAAGGGCGTGCAGGCGATGACCGACATCCTCGCCGCCAATCCCGATCTCGACGCTTTCGGCATCATGGGCGGCTGGCCACTATTCGGCGCCCCGCAGCCCTATCGCGACCTGTTCAAGCCGATGGCTGACAAGATCGCCAAGAACGAGTTCGTCATCGGCGCCGCCGACACGATCGGCGAGGAGGTGGCGATCGCCAAGGAGGGCCTGGTGACCGCCCTGGTCGGCCAGCGGCCGTTCGAAATGGGCTACAAGGCGCCGACGGTGATGATGGACCTGATCGCCGGAAAGCCGGTCGAGGATCCTGTCTTCACCGGACTTGACGAATGCACAAAGGACACGGTCGACACCTGCATTCAGAAGTGATGCCGGTTAGCGTCAACCGCTGCCCTCACCCTAACCCTCTCCCCGTTCTGACGGGGAGAGGAGACGTGCCCTTCGCGGAGTGGGTGGGAACCAAGAGGGCGCGGCATATCCCCTTCGCCCCGTTTACGGGAGAAGGTGCCGGCAGGCGGATGCGGGGCTGCGGCGAGCTCTGCACGGGCACCCCGGACATCACGCTTGCGCAAAGATCCAATCGGAAAAGGCGCGCATGGCTGACGTGACCGGCCGTGACTGCAGGCGCGTCAGCCAGTAGCTGCCGAGCGAGATTGCGGTGGCGAAAGGCTGCACGATCGCACCCGAGCAGAGGTGTCGTGAAAACATCGTTGGCGGCGCCAGCGCCACGCCAAGCCCCTGGAGCGCGGCCTCCATCATGCCGACCGAGGAATCGAAGACGATGCCGGCATTGACCTGGGCGGCCGGCGGCACGCCGGCGGCGGCAAACCAGGTGCTCCATTCATCCGTGCGGTAGCTGCGCAGCAAAGTTGCGCCGGCAAGGTCTGCCGGCGACCGCAGATCCTCTGCCAGTTTGGGGATGCAGAGCGCCGAGAGCGGCGCCTCGAACAGGCGCTGCGCCTCGGTGCCGTGCCACGAGCCGCTGCCGAAGCGGATGGCAAAATCGAGCCCTTCGGCGGCGGGATCGACGCGGTTGTTGTTGGTCGAAACCCGAACATCGATGAAGGGATGCCGGCGCTGGAAATCCGCAAGCCGCGGCAGCAACCAGCCGACGGCGAAGGTGCCGACGACGCCGAGGAACAAGAGTTCGCGCACCTGGCCGGCCTCGATCCGGTCGAGCGTCGTCGCCATCTGGTCGAAGGAGGCGGTCACCGTCGGCAGCAGCGCTTCGCCCTCCGCGGTGATCTTCAAGCCGCGGGGCAGGCGCTGGAACAGCGCCACGCCCAACCGCTTCTCCAAGCCCTTGACCTGCTGGCTGACGGCCGCCTGGGTGACGCAGAGCTCGATTGCGGCGCGGGTGAAGCTCAGATGCCGTGCCGAGGCTTCGAAGGCCCTGAGGCCGTTCAGCGGGAGGAATGGGCGAACCATTGGATTGTCTATCAAGCCCTAGAAATTCTTGCAGCTGCTGCGAGATATCATCGTTTGTCGTTGGAAAACAGCGCCGCTAGACGCCTATTCGGGCGCGTTTGCGCTCGCATGCGACCCCCTGGCGATTTGGAGGATGACTGTGAGAAACCTTGGCATAAAAATTTGCTCGGCCGCTGTGATCTCGGTATGCGGCTGCGGAGGCGGCTTTGCCGCCGACGAGGCTGATGTGAGAGCGATCGCGGATGCGGCGATCAAGCCGATCATGGAAAAATACGCCATCCCCGGAGTGGCCGTCGGCATCACCGTCGGTGGCCAGGATCTCGTCTTCACCTATGGCGTCGAATCGAAGGAGACGGATAGACCGGTGGCGCCGACCACGCTCTTCGAACTCGGCTCAATCAGCAAGACCTTCACCGCGACGCTCGCCTCCTACGCCGAAGCGACGGGAGACCTCTCTTTGTCCGACCCGGTGGCCAAACATCTTCCCGCCATGCAGGGAAGACCGTTCGGCGATATCGCCCTGATCGATCTCGCCACCCATACGGCCGGCGGCTTTCCGCTGCAGGTGCCCGACGAGATCAAAAGAGAAGGCGAGCTGATGGAGTTTCTGGCCGCCTGGCGCCCCTCCTACCCGGCGGGAACCCAGCGCAGCTATGCCAATCCGAGCATCGGCATGCTCGGCTCCATCACCGCCAAAGCCATGCGTGGCGATTTCGCCGATCTGATGGAGAGCAGGCTGTTTCCCGCGCTCGGCCTGACCAGCACCTATCTGACAGTGCCGAAGTCGCGGCAGGGCGATTACGCCCAGGGCTATAAGCGCAGCGGCGAGCCGGCTCGGCTGACGCCGGGGCTGCTGTCCGTCGAGGCGTATGGCGTACGGTCGACCGCCGGCGACATGATCCGCTTCGTCGGCGCCAATATGGGCCTTGCCAAGCTCGACGGGAAACTGCAGCAGGCGATCGACAAGACCCACACCGGCTATTTCAGTGTCGGGGCGATGACCCAGGATCTGATCTGGGAGCAATATGCCTATCCCGCCACCCTGCAGAGCCTGGTTGAGGGCAATTCGGCGGCGATGCTGAAGACCATCCCTGTCGCTGCGTTGCAACCGCCGATGAAACCGCGTGGCGATGTCTGGATCAACAAGACCGGCTCGACCAACGGCTTCGGCGCCTATGTCGCCTTCATCCCCAGCGAGCGGCTCGGTATCGTCATCCTGGCCAACAAAAACTATCCCAATGAGGACCGGGTTGCCGCGGCCTATCGGGTATTGACGGCGCTTGCGGCCGATTGACCGAAAACAGCGTCACGGACGCGGGAGCAGGTTGGCTACCGGATCCTGCGTCCATTCGAACCCGATCCGCTATCCGATTGAGGGTCGGACTTTAGCCCGATGCGCGCCTTCGACGGTGTGATAGAGATTTGCCGTGAAGATATGCTGCGGTGCAACAGGGCCATAATCTCGCCAAATACACTGCGAAAATCGAGGGGCGGCAACACGTATATACCCAGGGTCGCTGCCCTGTCTCCCAACAGGGATAATACTACCTAGGGTAATGAGAATTAACAATTAAGATTAATAGGCGAGTATTTTTTAGAATTCTTCGAGGTAATTGCCAGTTCTTGAAGGTGATGCTAATGAATACTCACCTTTTCTTAAGTCAAGAGGCCCAATCCAGTGAAAAACGTATTGATATCTGGCGGAGCAGGGTTCATCGGTTCGCATCTATGCGATCGGCTTTTGCTTCGAAATGACGTTCAGAAGCTCGTCGTTGTTGATAATCTCTGGACAGGACTTTTCGAGAATATTTCGCACATCAGGGATCCCCGCTTTCACTTCGTGAAATCGGACGTCGAGACGCTGCAGACCTCGGAGAAATTCGACGAGATCTACCATCTCGCCTCCCCGGCCTCGCCGCCCTGGTACATGAAGGAACCGAAGCGGACGATTTCGGCCAACCTGCTCGGCGCCTTCCGGCTTCTCGACCTTTTGAAGAAGGGCGGGCGTTTCGGTTACACCTCCTCCTCGGAAATCTACGGAGACCCTCTGGTGTCGCCGCAGCCGGAATCCTACAAGGGTCAGGTCGACTGTACCGGGCCGCGCTCGTCCTATGACGAGAGCAAGAGATGCACGGAAGCGCTGCTGTTCGAGATGCAGCGCACCAAGGGGCTGAACGTCAAGGTCATCCGCCCCTTCAATATTTATGGTCCCCGCACCCGGCCCGACGACGGCCGCGCCGTCTCCAACTTCGTCACCCAGGCGCTTTCGGGCCGCCCGATCACCGTGTTCGGCGACGGCAAGCAGTCGCGCAGCTGGGGCTATGTCGATGACATCGTCGACGGTTTCGCCCGTTATTTCTGGATCAACGAAACCGACTACAAGGGGCCGCTGAATATCGGCAACGACCGCGAGATTACCGTTCTCGAAGTCGCGAAATATGTTTCCAAGCTGGTCGGCGGCGTGCCGATCGTCTTCGAGCCATCGCCGCCGCAGGATCCCACCAACAGGCGGCCGGACCTGACGAGAGCCTACGCCGTCATGCCCGAGTGGTCCTGCAAGGTCAGCTACGAACAGGGCGTGGCGATGACGCTCGACTGGTTCAGAGAAAAGATAAAAGTGGGGGCGGCGTAATAGCCACCCGGATTTCAAGCCCCTTCCCGCATTCCGGGCGCGGCTTTGCGCCGGCCTGTGCTCGTGATGCGTTGAGAGAGTAACGATGCAGGAAATCATTCCGTCCGATCTGGCGACTGTCAATTTTCCCGTACCGATTCACTATCTCGATCTCGCCTCGCATCAGCCGGATGCCGACGCGGCGCCGATCTCGGCCGGGCTCGTGGTTTTTCTCGCCGACGGCCTGCCCGTCGGACAGGCCTATGTCGACAGGCCCGAGGCCGCGGCCGAGCTTGCCGGGCGTGTCGTGCGGCCGGATACGCTCGCGCATGCGCGTCAGGTCGCGCAGACGGCTCTTCAAAATCGCGACGTCAGCATTCTGATCTGCACCAAGGACCGGCCGGAAGAGCTGCGCCGGTGCCTCGCCTCGATCCCCGAGCAGTCGCTGACGCCGGCCGAGATCATCGTGGTCGACAATGCCTCTTCAGGCGACGCGACCCGCCGGGTGGTTGAAGAAGCAGGCGCCACCTATGTGCGCGAAGACCGGGTCGGGCTGGATTTTGCCCGCAATGCCGCCATCCGCGCGGCGAAAACCGAATTCGTCGCCTTTACCGATGACGACGTCGTTCTCCACCAGCGATGGCTGGAGAACCTGATGAAGGCGTTCGACCGGCCGGAAATCGGCTGCGTCACCGGGCTGATCCTGCCCGGAGAACTCGCAACGCCGGCGCAGTTCATCTTCGAAAAACACTGGGGTTTCGGCCGCGGTTACATCAGGCAGGATTTCGGCCGGGATTTCTACGACAGTCACAGGCGATACGGCGCGCCGGTCTGGACGATCGGCGCCGGCGCGAGCCAGGCTTTCCGCCGCAATGTGTTCGACGAGATCGGCCTGTTCGACGTCCGCCTCGATATGGGGGCGGCCGGCTGTTCGGGCGACTCCGAATATTGGAACCGGCTGCTGCATCACGGCCATGTCTGCCGCTACGAGCCGACCGCGGTTTCCTGGCACTTTCATCGTAAGGATATGCAGGGGCTGGCCAGGCAGATCCGGCAATATATGAGCGGCCATATCGCCGCGCTGCTGGTGCAGTATCAGAACACCGGCAACGGCGGCAACCTTCGGCGCATCCTCATCTCCTTCCCGAAATACTTCGCCGGCAGGTTGCGCAAACGCCTGCGCAAGGGTGCCACCTCGCATGATTTCTTCCTGAAGCAGGAGATGCTCGGCAGCGTCAGCGGCGCGCTCTACGTCCTGCGCCGCTGGAAGATGCGCACATGGTGACAGTTGTGGCGCCCGAAATTTCCTTCCTCATTCCTGCTTATAACGCCGAGGACACGCTTGCCGAAGCGCTGGCCAGCCTGCAGCGGCAGACGAAATCGAACTGGCAGGCGGTGGTGGTCGACGACGGTTCGAGCGATCGCACCTGGGAGCTGCTCGAGGTAATTGCCGCAGCCGACAGCCGCATTGTCGCCGCCCGCCAGGCCAATGCCGGCGCCGCGGCGGCCAGAAACCATGCCGCCCGCCTGGCCACAGCCCCCCTGCTCTGCATGCTCGATGCCGACGACTGGCTGGATCCGGCCTTCATCGAAACCATGCTGCCGCTGGCGGAGGATAGATCGCCACCCGCCATTGCCTATTGCTCCTACCGCCGGGTCGCCCCGGACGGCCGGCTGATGCCGGTGGAACAGGCGCCGGCGCTCGCCGGCGATGCCGCCAGGCGCGAATTCTCGTCCTTCTGTGCGCTCGCCATTCATACGGTGGTCTTTCCCAAAAGCCTCTTCGAGCGGCTCGGCGGCATGGATGAGCGCCTGCAGACCTGCGAGGAATGGGATCTCTGGCTGCGCATGGCCTTTGCAGGCGCAGAATTTCGCCGTGTCGACGCCTGCCTGGCCTTCTATCGCATGAAACCGGGCTCGCTTTCCGGCGATCCGACGAAATTGGTGCGTGACGCCATTTGCGTGACGATGAAGGCCGAGGCGCTGCGCCTGCAGCACGGCTTGCCCGCCGAGGGTCCGGAGAGCGGCTGGATCACCCCCGCCATCAGCCAATTGCGCATGCTCGTCTGGGTCGTCGCGGCCAAGCATGATCCGAGCCTGGACATAGCAGCCCTTGCCGCACTGCTGCCGGACATCCCGGATGCCGCAGGCTATGAAAGCTTTTTTGCCGGCGTGATCCTGCACGGCCTGCAGACCGGCCTCCTGCCCGACCGGGCAGACGATCTCATCGATGCGCCCGAGCAATGGTGGCCGACTTTCCGTCTGCTCGTCCAACTGATCCAGCGGCATTCCCTGCCCGGCACCGGCCGCAAGATCCTCGAAGCCGCCGCCTGGCAGTTATCCGCCGGCAACCTGCGGCGATCCTTCACGCTCGGCACGATCCAGGTGGTGAGCGTCGAACTCGGCGCGCTTTCCAGGGTCGCCAGGGCCGAACAGGCCGATACGCTGATCATGCACGGCTTTTCCGGCGACGAGCACGTCGGCACCTTCGTCGGGCCGCTCTGGGGCGATCTGTCGATCCGGGCGCAGATCCGGCTGATCCTGCAGGAGATGCAGGCGGGAGAACATCTCGAGCGGCAGCCCGCCCTTGCTTATGCCGCCGCCTGGACAAGGGAGGCGCTGCGCGGCTACCGAGCCTTCGGCGGCCTCATCATCCGCAGCGGCCGGCGGCGCGGGCGGCTCGAACGGCTGCTGGCGCGGACCGGCCGCAATGCCGTCCTGGCCCGGGCGCCGGGCGACGGACAGGATAATGACGCCCGCCTGTCCAATATCCTGCGCGATCTCGAAGGCGACCTGCCGCCGGCGCGACGTGCTGCGGCCGCGGCCCCGGCGAAGGAAGAGCGGCCTCCCCAGGCTCAGTCGCCAGAAGACTATTGGGAGCAGATTTTCGAACGCCCGGATCCGTGGAATTACCTGTCGGTCTACGAGCAGGTCAAATATGCGCAGACATTGAGCCTGATCCCGCAGGGGACCGAATCGGCCCTGGAACTTGCCTGCGCCGAGGGGATCTTCACCGAGAAGCTGGCGCGCGCAGTCGGCCGGGTGACGGCCACGGATATTTCGCAGCGGGCGGTCGACAGGGCGGCAAAGCGTTGCCGCGATCTCTCCAATGTCGAGCTCCGGGTTCTCGACTTCGTCGGACAAGAGCTTCCACCCGATCAGGATCTCATCCTCTGCTCGGAAGTGCTTTACTACATGAAGGATGAGGAAATGCTTGCCGGTGTCTGCCGCAAGATGGCGGCAGCGCTGAGACCGGGAGGCTGTCTGATCACCGCCCATGCGCATCTGCGCCAGGACGAGCCCGGACGAACCGGCTTCGATTGGGGCCATCCCTTCGGGGTCGGGACGATCAAACGGGTTCTGGCCGAACAGGCCGGGCTTGCCCTCGACGAGACGATCGACACCGAGCTTTATGCCATCCACCGCTTCCGCAAAGCGGCCGCGGCCGATCCCATCCTGCGGGTCGAGCCGCACGGAACGCCGATGGAAGTCGATGTGGCAAAGCACATCATCTCAGGACCGGCGGGCGTCGCGCGCGAGGCCGCATGGGCAACCGAGGTGACGACCTCCATCCCCATCCTGATGTATCACCGGATCGCCGAGGACGGCCCGGCCGCGCTGCGGCGCTTCCGCACGCCGCCGGAAATGTTCCGCAAGCAGATGCAATTCCTGCGGCGGCACGGTTATTACGCCGTGACAGCGCCTACGCTTGTCAATCTTTGGCGCAGCGGCAAGCCGATCCAGGGCCGGCCGGTCATGCTGACCTTCGACGACGCCTATCTCGATTTCCGCACCAACGCCTTCCCGATCCTGGCCGAGAATGACTTCAGCGCCGACGTCTTCGTCGTCACCGATAAAGTCGGCGGCCGCTCGGACTGGGACTGTGCCCACGGCGAGCCGGCGCCGCTGATGGCGTGGCCGGATCTGCAGGAACTGCAAGAGAAAGGCATCAGCTTCGGCTCCCATCTCGCCTCGCACACGCCGGCGACCGCGATGGAGAACGACGCCTTGCTCGCCGAAGCCCTGCGGTCGCGCCATGCGCTGGAAAGCCGACTGGGCAGCCCCGTGGTTTCCATCGCGCTGCCCTACGGCGCCACCGACTTCAGGGTGCCGGGCATTCTTTCCCTTGCCGGTTACACGATCGGCCTCACCACACGCGCCGCAACAGCCGGCTTTTCCGACAATGTCTTCGGCCTGCCGCGCCTCGAAGTCCGCGGCGACCGACCGCTTGAAGCCTTCCCCGCACTGATGGGCCTGCCCGGAGCCATTATCGGATGACAATCATCACCACCGCAGCGACCCCTCTGATCACCGTCGTCATTCCGGCCTACAACGCCGAAAAGACGCTTCTCGAAACCTTGCAAAGCGTCTCGAACCAATCCTACGGCAAACTCGAAATTATTGTGGTCGACGACGGATCGCGGGACGGCACCTTCGCGCTTGCGAGCGACTATAGCCTCACCGATCGCCGTGTCCGGGTTCTCCGGCAGGCCAATGGCGGCGTTGCCCGCGCCCGCAACCACGGCATCGGCGAGGCGCGGGGCGCCTATGTGGCGCCTATCGATGCCGACGACGTATGGCATCCCGAGAAGATCGAACGGCAGCTGCAGTCGCTGCAAAAATTTCCCGGCGGCCACGGCGTCGCCTACAACTGGTATGCGGCGATCGACGAAGACGGCGTCATTTTCGGTCATTCACGCCCGGTCCTGCATGAAGGCAACATCTTCGAACCGCTGCTGCGGGAAAACTTCATCGGCAATGGCAGCACGCCGCTGATGCCGCGCGCCGAGGTTCTGGGCTGCGGCGGCTACGACGCCGGGCTGCGCGACAGCGGCGCCGAGGGCTGCGAGGATCTGAAGCTATATCTCGCCTTGGCCGAGCGCCTGCCCTTTGCGCTGGTTCCCGATTTCCTCACCGGTTATCGCTTCACCCGGGGAAACATGTCGAGCAACGCCTATCGAATGCTGAAATCCCACGCCCTGGTGATGGCGCCGATCATCGAGCGCTACCCGCATCTGAGGCGCGATATCGAGACCGCCAAATTCAACACGACGCACTGGTATTTCAACAAGGCCCTTGCGAACCGCGACTATCTCCAGATCAAGAAGCTGGCGCCGATGATGATGCAATGTGGCCCGCAGCTGATCGTCCATGGCCT
Organism: Rhizobium sp. H4; assembly: GCF_003013335.1. NCBI lineage: Bacteria > Pseudomonadati > Pseudomonadota > Alphaproteobacteria > Hyphomicrobiales > Rhizobiaceae > Rhizobium > Rhizobium sp. H4. The sequence continues at coordinate 235,604 of NZ_PSOW01000010.1, read as the reverse complement.
GCGGCAGAGCTTTCGTCTGGCGAAACGCCACGGCCTGCGCATTGCAAGACAGATCCTGCGAAAGCCTTCGGCCCGATCGAAAACCCACTTTGCGGGTGCCGCCGTTCCTGAGGCCGGCACGCGGTTCAGCGATCGTTTCATGCCGTTTGGGCGGCGTGCTCAGCCCGATATCGTCGCGGATGGCCGACAATGAATAGGTTCCGGACATCCGCCTCCCGGCCGGGCGGCGCCTACAACATGATCATCGCGGCCCGCTACCGCGAGCTTCTGCAGCTCGTGCCGGCGCTGCGGCTGAAGATGACGGTAATGATCATCCTCGGCATTCTCACCGGATTTTCGGAGATGGTCGGCATCACCTTTCTGGTGAGCCTCGTCTTTGTTCTCGGCCAGCAGGGCGCAGCTTCCGGCTCCGCCGCTGCCGGGCTTCCGGCGTTTTTCGGCGGCGTCGATCTCAGTCTTTCCAAACCCGTGCTGATCGGCATCCTTATCGCCTCCATTCTGCTGCGCATTCTTCTCGGATTCGTCAATTCGCTGATCACAAGCGCGATCAACCACAAGATCAGCGATCGCATGCGCGACCGTCTCTACGCCAAGATCCTGACCATCCCGTTCCAGCGCTTTCAGCACTATGAGCGCAGCGATCTGATCAATGTAATCGCCACCGAAGCCTATGCGGTATCCTCGGCACATGCGAGCCTGGTGCGTCTGGGTGTCAATTTCGGCACGATCGTCATCTTCGGAATCGGCATGCTTGTCATGGCCTGGCCGATCGCCTTGCTTGGGCTAGCCTTCGGCTTCATCCATAACTTCGCCTTGGGGTTCTTTGCCGGCGCCTATCGACGCCTCGGCGCTTCGGCGCTGGCCGCCGTCGAAGCCTTGACGCAGCTGAGCTGGACCACGCTGCAGACCTTGAAGGCGGTCAAAAGCTTCGGCCTCGAACAGCGCCACCAGCAGCTCTTCGCGACACTTTCCAGCGAAGTCGGCCGGACCTGGCGCCACTCGGACTGGATGGGAGCGGTGACCTCCCTGCTAAGCGAAATCCTGACCTTCGGCGTCATCCTGACGATCATCCTGTTCTCGGAATTCCTGCCGGTGGATTTCAAGGCAGCGCTTTCGGCCACCATCCTTCTTTACAGGCTTCAGCCGCATATCAAGGGATTCGACTCCCAGATCCTGCGCCTTTACGAGATGGAAGCGTCGCTGCAGAACGTGCTGGCGCTGCTTTCCGAAAAGGACGACGCCAAGCAGGCCGCCAAAGGCCTGCCGGTCACTCGCCTGGCGGAAGCCATCGTCTTCCACGACGTCTCCTTCACCTATGAGCAGGCGAACGCGCCGGCCGTTCAAAACCTAAACTTCTCCATCAAGGCAGGCGAAACGACGGCTCTGACCGGGCCAAGCGGCTCCGGCAAAACGACAATCCTGAATATGATCCTCGATCTTACCCGGCCGACGCGAGGCAGGATCACGATCGACGGCAGGGACCTGGCCGATGTCGACCGCGCGAGCTGGCTGCACCTGCTCTCGGTCTCGGGCCAGGATGTCGAACTGATGGAAGGCACGGTCTTCGACAACATCCGCTTCCGCCGCGATATCTCCGATGAGGACGTCAGGTGGGCCGCCGATGTCGCCTGCGCCACGGAATTCATCGAAAATCTGCCGGAAGGCTTCGACGAATGGCTGGGCGACGAGGCGGTGCGGCTTTCAGGCGGACAGCGCCAGCGCATCGGCCTGGCGCGCGCGCTGGCCGGCCGGCCGCAGATCCTGCTCCTGGACGAGGCCACCAGCGCGCTCGATGAAAATACCGAGATGCGGGTGTTTTCGGCAATCAAGGAAGATGCCGGCCGAACGCTGATCGTCGTCAGCCATCGCCCTGCGGTCGCCAGGATGATGAAGAACCAGATCGATCTTCGCCCGCCAACACTCGCATCGAAGCTCGGGTGACGGCGATGGAGATGTCGACCACGGCAGAAATTTTAGTGGCGGTCGTGATCCCCGCTTTCAATGCCGGGGACTACATTGCCCAGACGCTGCAATCTGTCATCGATCAGACCCACAAGGCGCTGGAGATCATTGTCATCGACGACGGCTCGACCGACGAGACGGCCTCCATCTGCCGCCGCTTCGCCGCCACCGATCCGCGGATCCAGCTTCTGTCGACGGAAAACCACGGCGTCGCCGCGGCGCGCAATACCGGGATCGCAGCATCGAAGGCCGGCTATCTTGCCTTCCTGGATGCGGACGATCTCTGGCATCCGACCTATGTCGAAAGAATGCTGTCGGCGCTCCATCCGCTGCCCGAGGCCTGGGGTGCGGTCTATGCCCTGCACCGTTTCGTTGATTCCGAGGGATATTGCACGCGGTCGGGCTCGTCGATCAGCGCCCGGGAATCCATTCTCATGCGCCATCTCGTCTTCCGCTTTGTCGGCAATGGCAGCGGCTTCATGGTGCGCCGTGCCGTCATCGACAAGATCGGCGGCTACGATCCGAGCTATGCCAATCAGGGAATCGGCGGATGCGAAGACTTCGATTTCGAACTCCGCACCGCCGAGCATTTCAAGATCGAGGCGGTGCCACTCGGCCTGGTGGGCTATCGCGTTCATGCCGCGGCCATGTCTGCCGACAGATCCCGAATGGCGCAATCGCTTCTGGCCGTCTATGAGCGATGCGTCGCCCGCAATCCGCAGCTTCCCGCTTTCGTCGTCAGCTGCGCCCGCGCCTCGGCCCACCTTTATGCATTCTCTAAATTTGCGGCTTTGAAAGATTGGCACAGCGCCGCGACCTCGCTCAAGCACGTCTATCGTCATAGCCCAATGCTTGCTGCCAGCGTCATCATTAAGCTGATCTTTTCAAAAGCGACGAGAGCCGCAAACAGGGTGCTGTCCAAAGCCCGGCCGCCCAAGCGGCAAAAGCAGCCTGATTTGAAGAAATTCGAGGAAATAGATCCTGTTATGCCGCTGGTTGGCGGATGGTCTCGTTTCCGGACGAAGGCCTTGTTCCGGCGCTTGTCGGAGATCGACCGTTGTGGCGGAGATTGCGCTGCGATCTCGAAGAGATAGCCGGTTGTAAAGGCCGGCACCTCCGCTCCGTTGGCAACTATTCTTGCTTTTTCAGTACAGATCGAACACCGCGACAAATGTTGGTCGAAGCGGAAATGAAAAAACTGTGGGAAACCGAGGTCAACCAATAATAAGCTGCGACAATATCAAGCTAAACTGCAATGTTAGCTTCGCACAGTGCAAGAAGTCTTACGAGAGGACCCGTCATCCACCCCGGCGGGTCCTCGACTTCGTTTGACGGCAGAGCAACGGTCATGATCGCTGCATCACTCCCGCGCCGACGACGATATGCGATGGGTCTTCGGAGACGACCCGGATGATCGGCAAGCAAGGACCGGCCTCGCGGTGCCGCCGAATGTTTCCGCTTCGCGACGAAATTGCCGACAGCAAGCCGCTGTCATAAGGATGATATTGACACTATATAGAGATATATAAAGCTCATCTTTATTGAGAACAGCAAACACTTCTTGCCGTCATTAACCATAAATAACTTAATATCTCAAAATCCACACTTATATACAACCTTTGTCTGAAATATATATTTTTACTTTTTGATAAAATTTTAATTTAATCGTATTTCCCGACTGACGTTATTTAATAAATTCCTCCACGGCATTTGGCTTACATTGCTGTCGAAAACATGAAAAATACTCAGCTTCTTTCCCGCCTTGCCTTCGCCGCAGCGCCGCGGCCGGACAACACTCCGGGAGAAGCCGCTGCAACGAGACCAACAATCCCCGGCATCGGCCGCCATCGCAGAATGGGCAGCGCAATTCACCCGTCGACAATGGCGATCGTGAAGCCGAACCAAGCTTTAATAACCCAATAAATCAAAGGATTATAATTGGTGATCACGCTGCGGACAGAACCGATATTGGCGCGCCTTCGACCGTCTATTTCAACCGCGCCAGGTGGTGCGACACCATCCAAAGCGAAGAGCAGCAGCGCAAGAAATACCACGTTCGATCGACTGAATCCTGACAGGAAATAGTCAATCCGTCCGCACGAAAGACGTCGCTCAATTCAACACGGCGGAATGTTCTCTAAGAGACCAAATCTGTGTCGAAATGGTCGCACCTCGTCATTGAATTAACCTTTCATAAAGCATTTGCTTGCTCAACTTATAATTTGTGTCATGGTCACTGCAAGTAGTGAGGAGCCGACCTGATGAGTGATATGGCATCGCAGATTCCGGAATTTGGTTATGATGAACGCGTGATGATCTGCCGGAAACAGATCGAGAAGGCGGTTTATCAGTTCATTGCAAACACGAAGGTCGAGGGGTGCGATCCGGCGGAAGTCGCAATGGCCATCGCGGACATTGCCGACGATTACATTTTACTGCTGGCCCAGAAGCGCAATTTGACCCATTGAGATAGCGATCGGCCGGCCCGGCCGATCATCAGACGAGCGCTGAAATCAAACTCGCCGCCGTCTCCCCGCCCGGAGACAACGTCAACGAAATCGCTTACCATTCGTTTCGACCATCTATTTGCGCCTCGAATACCATTCGAATAAGCGACAGCCCAAAGACCCCCGGATTTACCGAACCACGATCCAAATCGATATCTGAACAGATCGATGGCGGGGCCGCGCCTATCCCAGCAACACGCATCCATTGCCGCAGAGACACCAGTGCCCTTGATCGCCCTTTCCTGCCGGGCGCCTCAAGACGAGCGCGGAGAGAGGGCGGCCTTTTTTGCCGGTGTTGCCGCCCCGGTCAATCGGCCGGGTCCAGCGCGCAAAGCAGGCCATGGACGGGTATCGCGGCCAGTCTTTCGCGCTTGATGTCAACCCGCCAGGCCTCAACCACGTTCTCCGATCGAAAGGAGCCATCCGGCTGTTCCACCATCCTGCCGAGCGCAAAGACGGAGTCCTGAGGAAACCGGCTCGACGAGCAATAGCTTGGCTGCAGAAGTTCGTGGCGAGGGCTGGGCTTGGCAATCGTCACCTGATCGATCGTGCTCCAGACGGGAAGGTTTCCATCCCTGCCGGTCTGGCGCTGCAGCACCAGCAAGAGCTTTGCGCCGCATTTGAGCTCGGCTGCCGAATAGGCCGGGCCGTCCCGCCATTCCGGCCAAGGCCGTTCCACTGACTTCCACGCAGCCCTTCGCAGCGGGAGGCGTCGATTTTCCCCGCGCCTCGCTGGCATGGCTGGCGGGCGGGATCAGAGCGAGAAGAGCGGCGATCGCAGCAAGAGATCGTGACATGTTTTTCCCGCCTTTCACAGAGCAGCTGAATTTCACGCGGCCCCCCCTCGACCCGGAAGCGAAGACCGTAGCCTTGATCGGAGATGAGTCAATATCCTGCGATTTACGCAACTGCGGCCGCGGTGGTTGGCGGCCGACCTCGTCGTTGGAGATGTCCGAAAGCTAAAGCGCGTCACATCAAATTTGATTGACGCAACGCGCTTTAGCTCTTTGTCCTTCTGCATGTCGTTGTCCCGGAACCGCTCCACAGTTCCGGGCGACATGCATTGGACTAATGTCTCTTTACGCTCACTTGCGGAACCGGGGAGCTCAGTTCAGCCAGATCCCTGGTCAGCCCCTCCCCGACTTCCTGCTTCACCGCCTCAAGAGCAAGATCGAGGCAATTCGTCGCGAATGGCAGTTTGACATCCTGAGCAACCTGTCGCGCATAGGCGATCATTCGCGCCAGAGCGAGCAGTTCCTCCAGACCCTCTTCCGTCCTGAGGTCTGCATTTATATTAGCAGCCGATGTCACGCCCATGCCCATTTCTCCAACGTATTGAAGGAACAATACGCGGGCTGGCGTGGCCAAGCCCGTGAAAAAAGCGTGACACAACTCCCGGTGACGATTGCCGATTTCGATTCACAATGCGGGCCGTGTAGGAAATGCGGTCTCGTGCAATTTCCAGGACAGGTCGGCATTCACGCGAATATCGGCGGTTGCCTGCACTGCTGTTAGCAACTCCAGCGCATCGATGCGTTTTTGATCGACGGAATGGGCGACAAGGGCCGTCAATAGTTTCGCACGTTCCGGCGCGGCTATGCCGGCGCATTGCTCGACGATCGTCCGCCACGTTCGCCTCTTGAAGAAAACCGCGCTCGCGGCATTTTCAAGCTCCCGGCGCACCCCTCCTGGGAGCAGTTCATTCCTTTCCATGGCATCGAGCGTGGCGCTGACATTGACCAGCGGCACCGTCAACGGTTTGCTGCCGAGCGCGCTCGGCGCGTGCACGAGCGCCACGGCAGCATCATCGACCAGCCGGCCCGAGCGGTAGTCTTCGAAAATGCGGCCGATCCCGATCATGCCGAACGAATGGCATTCTGCAGCCCGCAGCGCGCCCATGCTGGCCGCCCCCAGCACTGTCACGCCAAGCGACAGAGCGCGGAGAATCTCCTTATGCCAGACCGGCGCGGCATGTTCGAAGCCGCCGTCGATCAGCCCGATGACATTGGCACCCTGGTCCGCCGCGGTCAGAACATCCCCCTGCGTCGCAGGCGGCAGGACGCGTATCGCCTCGCCGGCAAGTGCCGCTGCATCGGGAAGACTGGGACCTGCGAAAATGATCTTCAAAAGCCGATCGCCCTCGCCAGTGCCCTTGTTCCCAACCGCCGAGCACGCTCCCCTTCCGGATTTTCGAGCGCGGGAATAACGACCTTGACGACGCTGAAGGGAAGCGTGGCTTCGCTGAGGCGTACGGCGATGACCGAACCGATCCCTTTTGTTCGCAAAGCCTCCAGCACATGCTGCAGCATCTGCGTGAGATTCCCTAGCCGATGTTCCGGCGCCGGGCGTGGCGATCCGGGAACTGCGTCGAAGGCTCGCCGCATCAGCGGCGGCAAGGATCGCGTAAAGGTGGCCGGCGAAATATCGTCCCTCGCTCCGCTGATGTATGTGAGCCGCGATTGCACGGCTTCCGTTACCGCTCGAATGGCCGCGCGCACCGGAGAGGGATGGGCCCCCGTGCCGCCGGTCACCTCGACAAGGCGGATGTCCCTGCCGCCGTGGGGATCCCGCGGGTCTGGAACGCAATCCCCCGGGCCCAGCATGGCGGTGTAGCAGGGAATGGCGATGTCGCTGGTGATATCGAAGAGCCTGAGCGCCAATCCCGACGCGTCGATCTTGTCGATCAACCCGTCCAGGGTGCCATCCTGGAAACCGCGGGGATCGACGCAGCCGGCATAACGACCCGCTTCCGTGCTGACTTGCCACAGCACATGCGCGTCCCGCTCGATCCGCTCGAGCACACCGTGAAATATCGCCTCCTCGAGGTTGTTTCCCGAGGCCAGGCCGTCCGATGACATCCAGTACCGGGCATCGCGCGTACGGTCGAGCACCACCGCTTCAAAGGGGATATAAATCTGCCCGCCGCTGAGCATATCGATGCCGGCCACCCAATCCGTCTCCTCGTCTGGCCCGAGGTCGGGTTTATGGATGGCGATCAGGCAGTCCAGCCTATCGATCTTGTGTCCCATCGCCCGCAGGCTGGACGCGCTGCCGCGGAACCGATCTACGAAAGGTTCGCCGGCAACGGCCCGTTCCAGGGCTTCCATGACGGTGGACACTTTGGCATCGACATCGGTCAGGCCCTTTCCCTGAGCAATGACGATCGATCGCGAATTCGGGGTATATGCGCACCAGACGGGGATTCCAATATCGTCGAGCCCGGTATGTCGCGCCACCCTTGTAATGCCGAATCTGGCCAACAAGGGCTCGACGCGGGAAAGGGTTTCCCGCGGCGATATGATCCTGTCGGAATATGTCGATTGATCCGTCAGATGCCGGCTCAGCCGTCGAAGTGACCGGAAAGGGCAACCTGCGCCGACGAAACGGCGACAGCCAGATCGACGCCCTTCACTATAATGCCGCCGGCTTTGCGCAGGTTGCTCGCAGTCGCCAAGTCCCCCGTCGGATTGAGCGGCGTAACCGTGCCCGCGTCGAGATCGGCGAGCCAAAGACCAGTCTCGCCCGGTATTCCTATGATAACAACTTTCGTCATGTAAATGCCCCTCAGCTATTGTTAAAAACCGGCCCTCAACAGGCCCTCTCGATAGAGCTCTTTTTGCCACTGTTCCTTCATGGGAACAATGGCGAGCCACTTCTCGACGTCGAACACCGGGTTGATGCTTTCGGCGCGTTGCCGATGGAAGAGTGCCCGTTTCCGATCGCCGATCATTGCGCAACTGGCCGCGGCAATACGATGGGCCGGCGCTTTGTCTTTCATCGCCTCGACATAGGCGATGGCCTCCTCATACTGTTCCAGAAAGAAACTGGCTCCGGCGGCACACCAGAGATAGGCGTCAGGCGCGATCGGATTGAGCGACATCGCTTTTCTGATCTTGGCGAGCGCGTCACCGGGCCGGGATGCATGCACGAGCGTGTCGGCATGGCTGTAGATGACGTCGGCAAAATGCGGGCTGAGCTGTTCCGCCAGGTGAAGGGCTGCGACGCTGGCATCGACATCGCCGAGATAAAGCTTGGTGACGCCAAGCTCACGATGGCCTGCCGCCGATTCCGGATCCCGCTCGATTGCACGAAGCGCATGCTGTTCCGCCAGATGCAGCAGCTCGTCATTTCCCTGCGCCGTGACAAGCCATTCGCTGGTGAAGGTTCTTGCCAGCCCGGTAAAGGAGGCGGAGAAATCCGCCTTATACGACAGCGACTGCTTGAACGCCTTCCTCGCCCGGCGGATATGCGGCAATGTAAGCTTGCTCATCAGGCTCGAACCGACGAGGTAGGCGTGGTAGGCCCCGGGATCGGCCTCGAAACGTAACCGCTCCTCCTCGTTTTCAGCCAGCTCTCGGGCCACCGACTCGGTCAACTGCTGGGCGATCACCCGCCTGTGGCGCGGCAATGTAGCACGCGTCATCGCAAAGCGGTTGGCCCAGATAATCTCATCCGTAGGAAAATAGATCAGCTGCGCGAACAACCCCTCTTCGGAGAGGCGAGTGTCCAGAAGATAGGTGATCGAGTGCCGTGCGACCACCGCAGCCTTCTCGGAGTCGCGGCGGATCTGGCCGGCCGTATGCGGCGCGACGATGGAAATGTTTCGAAGTGCGCACAATTCTATGGTGACGTCTTCGATCAGGGCGTTGGCAAGGGCAAGTCCGGCATCGGCATGCTTGGCTGTCGGGGGAAGCAACACCAGACGAGGCAGGATCAGCGGCGCCGCCGATATGCTTTCGATGTTGGCCGGCTGGCTGCCAGGCTCGGAGCGCTTCACCTCCACCCTTGGATGGCCGTCGTCATTTGCCGATCTCTCGGAAAACGATGAGCCGCGGGATATCTGGTGCAGCAGCGCCCTCACCTGCTCGTCATTCGGATCCCGCTCGAGGACTTGCAGGGCGGCGCTCGAAACGATGCGCGCCGCGCCGGGCTTCTGCACTTCGGGCAGCGCCTCCAGCAATGCCTGCCGCAATTGCAGCGCCTGGGCGTCTCGCTGCGCCCTGATCCACGCATCGATCGGCTTTGTCGCAGGCTTGATATTTCCGATGAAACAGCGCTGGGTCAATTCGGCGATCGCCTGCAGCCGATCCAGCGGCGTACCGCCCGCCCGAAAGACATCCAGATCGCTGCAAACCACCTGCGTGTTGAGGCGAACCGTCGTGGCGGTGAAATCGAAGGCTATTTCGGCGCGGCCACCGTCCATTTCGCGGATGCGCGACAGCATTTTGCGCAGATTGAGCCGCGCCAATTCCGGCTCGACGTCGCTCCAGAGAAACTGTGCCAGTTCATAGCGGCTGAGCTCATGGCTCGCTCCGGCATAGAGATGGGCCATCATCAACAGACCTTTGATCGGATAGCGAACCAGCTCGCCATTCGTCTCGGTCAACCGCAGATCGCCAAATGTCTGCAGATGAAGCACGATCCATCCTCAGTTGTGCGCCACCGGATCCTGCAGCTCGTTGTCCATGTCGGGCAAGCCCGTAACCGCCAGGCTTTTGGCCAGTGCCACCAGTTTTTGCCTGATATTCGGATCCTCAATGGCGATAAACGCCTTGTTGAGCGCCAGTCCTTCCTTCGACGACAGGAATTTGTTCAACTCGCTCGTCTCACCTTCGATCGGTCCGGCACCGCCGTTCTCGAAGAAAAAGCCGACGGGCACGCGAAGGATCTCGGAAATGCGCTGAAGACGGCTGGCGCCGATACGATTGGTTCCTTTTTCGTATTTCTGAATCTGTTGAAAGGTTATGCCCAGAAGTTCAGCCAAACCATGCTGGGTCATCCCGAGCGTCTTTCGCCGAACTCTCACGCGGTTGCCAACATAGACGTCGATCGAATTCGGCGATTTGGCCTTCATGAAAACAAGTCTCCCGCTTTATCAGCACGCCCGCTGTATAATGGAGAATTTGCGCAAGAATGCAACTAAAAGTAAATATTTTGTAAGGATTTTTTTCAGCGCTGCACACAGTACAAACAACCTGTGGATTACCGCAGGCGCGTACAATGACAGCTATATAAGGAGTACATTATCGCGCAAGTCAGAGCGAAGGCGGATCGTCAAAATCTGCCTGCCGCCCTGTCTTCCTAAAGAGGCTTTTCAGCCACGGCGATCATCGACTTGGCAAGAGCAGGTATCCTTCCGACATATTCGAAACGAATACTGTGGAATCCGGCATCAAGCAGCAGCGTGCTCAGGGTGTTTCTCGACCAGAACTTGATATGTCCATGATCCTTCAGCGGCATGAAGTGATCATCCATTTTCCCAAGCGCTGCCAGGGCGACATTCTTCAGATAGCCATGATAGGGCGTCGATACCACGGCGATGCCGCCAGGCTTGACCAGATCATACATTGTCGAGGTGAAGGCCTTGGGATCATAGACATGCTCGACCACCTCCAGGCTGATCACAGCGTCGAAGGTGCCGTATTCCCCGGAAAGCTCGTCATAGGCCGAACCGACATTCAGCGGCAGCCCGGGATATTTGACATTGGCTTTGGCGATGCCATCGCTTGAAGGATCGACGCCGACGACGCAATATCCCTCTTTCGCAAGAGCCGCGGCCGCCCCGCCCGTGCCGCATCCCAGATCGAAGACATCGGCCTTCGCCGAGCCGGCAAAATGGCCTTCCAGCACCCCAAGCACAGTTGGCAGGATGTAGGAATGCGCGGTTGTCGGTTTAGCGTGGATATAGGTGGTCGCGTCCAGTTCGACGGACATATCCTCTCCTTTCTGCAAGTTCGCGGCAGACCCTATAGAAGAATACGTCGAAAATTGGGTAAAACCCGGCAAAACTGGATGTCGATCAAGAATATAACCTGTAGTTTTTAAACAAAAATCTTAACCTTTGCGCGAAAGATGAAACAAAGATGGCAGCAGCAACAGATGGCTGCACGCACTGAGATTGGATCTGAACCGGTCACTCTGAAATCTCGTCGACATAAGCAAGAAAAACCGGAAGAGGCCGAGAAGCATAGGAGACTGCATTGACCGTTTTGCCTGTCACGGCCGCGGATCATCCGCGATCTTGGCTGCGGCCATAGCGGCCGGTGCATTTGAGAGTATCAAGATCGGGAAATTCAAGCCGCTTCCGGCAGATCTGAAGCGCGCGCTTCTTGCCGATGACACGCCCGACGCGGCAGAATGCCGAACAGCAAGCCAAGATATTTAACGGATGGATGTATACTGCTGTATCAAGACAGCCCGATCGAAACCCTTCTCGCGTATTCGGAGAAGATAAGCTTGCCCGACAATCCGTCGCCCGTATATGCGAAACAGCCGGTGGGAAAACCGCGGATTCCCGTGGTCTTCTGGTTGCTGCTGACGATTTCCCTGTCGCTCATCATCGGAACCGTGCTTCTTTCCAACGACATGAAGCACTTGAGGACGATCGATCGCTATTTCGGCCTCGATCTCTTTTCATATGAGGTCAAGCCGCCGCCACCGAAGGCGCTTCCCCGCCCGGCACCACCGGCCTCAGTCAGGCTTCCCTTACATGCCCTCGAACCGCCTATGGCGCAGACCGCATCAACCTTTCTGCGGACGTGGCGCATCTCAGGAGCGGCAATGTGCGCCGCCCTGCGTAACGCCGGCATCCAAACCAGCGATTGGGCGGCAGCGAGCTTCAACGCCGCTACCTTCGAATGCTTTTTCGAACACAGCGGCAAACGTGAAAATGATCAACTTCCCAGTTCCATCTTCGTCATTGTTCGCGGCGATGCCGCGGGCACGATCAACAACATGCGCGTGAAGATCGTCAATCCAGAGACCGACCAGAACGGCCAGCTCGACCCGAGTATCCTGCGGATTTTCGAGGTCATGCTCAGCCAGCCGCAATGGCTGGATTTTCATGAGGCGCTCAACGCAATCAAGAATCTGAGGGACATCAAGGAAGACGGTTTCGGCGCCAGCATCACCTTCAGCCGCGAAGTGCTCAACCCGGAACGCTACAATTTTACGCTCTCGCTGGATGCGGCCTCGGAACCCCAAAAGAGAACGAGAAATTATTTTTCCGACAGAACCTGGCTTCCATCGCCGGAGCCGACGGCTGAGACCGACCCCGCGCAATCGGCGCCGGCATCAGCGCAATAAAACGGGAATGAGCAGCCGCGGACGCTGGTCGAGGCCGCCCGCATGACCTGTCTGTCAGGCATGCGACCTGCATCGTCGTGACGCCGGGCCAGAATTTGGTAAAGCTCTTTTCAAAACTGTCCCCGCCCGGTCGTTCGCTGCCGTAAAAAACCAAGGCTGCGCACTGTAGGTCATCGAGACGAGAGAAATCGTTTCGAAGGGTCGCCATAAAAAAACGGCATTTTGAAATGCCAAATGAAAAACGCTCATTACGCAGCTGAACCAATCTTCCATCACGAGCGTCCTCCGGGAAGATCTATCTCTTGGCACAGACTGAAAAGCCTAGCGGATACAGTATTCGCTCCAGGGAAAGTAAGAGGTTGCATCACTCCGCCAAAGCAAACGCAACTCGGTACGGAACCGCCGCAAACCGACCCGGCTGCCGCAAGTTCGGTCCCGGACATGAGAAAAGCCCACAGCGAGGATTAGAATGAACAGAAGACGTTTCCTCGCTTCGCTTCCGCTCGCGCTGTCTTTTGTTCAGGCGGGCGCGGTCCTGGCCAAGGCGCCGGCGGAACCAGGGCTGCGCGCCCTTGCCGACAGCAAATCGTTACGGTTCGGATCGGCAATCGACCTGCAAAATATTGGCGATCCAGCCGCCTGTGAGCTCTATGTCGAAAATGTCAATTCCATAACGCCGCGCAACGAATTGAAGTGGAAAGCGACGGAAAAAAGTCCCGGCGTTTTTTCCTTCGGTGGCGCCGACAGGATGGTTGCATTCGCACGAAAAAACAACATGAGGGTTTATGGGCATACGCTGATCTGGTATCGCGCCCCGGATTGGGTGTCTGAGATCTCCGACGCGCGAGCCCTCCGGACGGTCATGAACCGTCATATAAAACAGGTTGTCGCTCGCTATAAGGGCTCCGTCGATGCCTGGGATGTGGTGAACGAGCCGTTGGAATATGATGCGCCCGACCTCAGAAATTGTGTTTTCCGACGCCTTCTCGGCGACGATTACATTCGCATGAGTTTCGATATGGCGCATGAGGCCGATCCGGCTGCGACGCTGGTACTCAACGAAACGCATCTTGAGAAAAAATCCGACATTTTCGAACAAAAGCGCGTGCACATTCTCAAAATCGTCGAGAAGCTCGTCGCCAGCAAGACTCCGATCAACGCGGTTGGGCTGCAGGCGCATTTCCGCCCGGGTCTCGACCGGATCGATCCGGAGGGAATGGGGCGTTTTTGCGCGGCTCTGAAGGATATGGGTATCGGTGTCTATATCACCGAACTCGATGCTTCCTGCCACTTCCTGAAGCACGACCAAGGCTTCACGCCGGCCGCCTACGCCGATATTTTTCGTGACGTGATCACCGTGGCGGCCGAACGCGGCGACTTGAAAGGCGTCACCGTATGGGGCATGTCGGAAAAATACGGCGAGCCCGATGAAACGGAGACCGATGCCGATGCAGCCTGCACAAAGCGCATTAATCTCTACGATGAAAACAACGCGCCGCGCAGTTCAGCTGATGGCATCCGGCGGGCAATAGAGGCGATGTGATGCGCAAGACAACGGAGACGTCGACAGATTCATGAAAAAGGCAGTTATTTATGTGGAAAAATTTCTGCCTGCCAGCCAGGCATTTGTCCTCAATCAAGCGGTAGCGTTTCGTTCGTTCGAGGCGGAAATTCTTGCCGGTACGCGAATTTCCTCGGCCCACACAAAAAAATCCACTGTTAAGGTTCACGACATCCGCCGGTCCCCGATCGCGCGGGCCGGTGAACTGCTGTTGAAAATTCCACAGGTCGGCCTGCCTTCGCTCTTTCCCGCGATCGGCCGGGCCGATCTGGTTCACGCGCATTTCGGCAAGAACGGCTACGTCATCGGTCCCTTGGCGCGGGCCGCCGGCAAGCCGCTCGTCACAACGTTTCACGGCTTCGACGCCACCTATCGCGGCGATCCGAAAAAACCGGGCGGCTTCAATCAGGTGCGCTTCTTCGCCAAGGGCCGGAGCGAGATGGCCGGTTGGAACAGCTGGAACATCGCCGTTTCCGATTTCATCCGCGACCGGCTGCTGGCGCTCGGTTTCCGTGCCGACCGCGTCTATCGCCACCACATCGGCATCGATCTCGATCTCTTCAAAATGGAACCTCGCCCCCGAAAAAAGGGACTGGTGGTTTCCATCGCCCGTTTCGTCGACTATAAGGGCCACCGCTTCATGATCGACGCGCTGTCGCGTGTGGCGGCGACCGGCACGCCGGTCGAATTCGTCATGGTGGGTCAGGGACCGCTGAAAGAGGAAATCGAGGCGCTAGCGCGTCGTTCCTTGCCAAGCGTCACGATCCATGAAAATCTGTCGCAGACTGAGATAAGGGATCTGCTGGCCAGTGCAGAGCTTTATCTCCACGGCAGCGTGACCCTCGACAATGGTCACGCAGAAGCGTTCGGCCTCGCCAATCTTGAGGCCGAGGCCGTCGGCACTCCGGTCGTCGCATTTCGCTCGGGAGGCGTGGGCGAAGCGATCGAGGAGGGGAAAACTGGCTATCTCGTGGAGGAGCGGGATGTCGCGGGAATGGCGGAAGCGGTTGGAAAGCTGCTCAACGACCAGGCCCTGTGGACAACCTTCAGCGCGCGGGCACCGCTTCTGGTGGCCGAGCGCTTCGACATACGTCGACAAACGGGGATGCTCGAGGACTATTACAGTTCCGTGCTAGACGAATTTTCCAGCCGGGGTCGGACTTGATGGTGCAGATAGGAAAGAAGCCGAAGTGGGGACTGAACGTATTTCGGCCGCTGCGGAACGGAATCGTCAGGGCCAAGTGGCTCTACTATACGAAATTCTGGGGAATGGACATCGATCCGACGGCAAGCTTTTCCTTAAGCGTGCGCTTCGATAAGACCAACCCGAAAGGCTTGCATATCGGCGCTGAGACCTATGTCGCCTTCGAAGCCGCGATCCTGACCCACGACCTCACGCGCGGCCTCTATCTGCACACGAGGATCGGCAAACGCTGCTTCATCGGCGCCCGCAGCATCATTCTGCCCGGCGTCGAAATCGGCGATGAGTGCGTCATCGGCTCGGGCTCGGTGGTGACCAAGAGCGTGCCGCCGCGCTCGCTCGTCGCCGGCAACCCGGCAAAGATAATCCGCAGCGACATCAAGATCATTTCGCGTTACGGCCGCATGGCGACGAATGAGTCATCGGATGCATTTAAGGCAGCAGGCGAATAATTGAAGCTTTCCAGATTAGGCGCAGTGTCTCCGAGGAATGATATGACAGGTATTAAAATCACCGTGTTGTTTTCTACCTACAATGGTGCAAGGACGCTTCCGCGCATGCTGGATGCACTCTGCGCCTGTACACTTCCGCCAGGTCGTTGGAAGATCGTCGCGGTCGACAACAACAGCACGGACGATACGGCCAAGATTCTGGACTCTTACAAGGACCGTCTCCCGCTCGAGGTGTATTTTGAGCAGAAGCAGGGGAAGGAAAGCGCGTTGGCGCTGGGGTTTCGCCACTTGGAGGGCGACCTCGTCGTTTTAACGGACGACGACGTCATTCCGGATCCGGATTGGCTCGACCAATTCATCCGCCTCTCTGAAGAACAGCCGGAATTCAGCATATTCGGAGGACTTATTTTACCCGAGTGGGAAAGCCCGCCAAGATTTCCGTGGCTTCTGAAGGATAATCGCGCAGCCATCCTCTATGCCCTGAACGAGAGCCTCGAGGAAGGCCCCACCTTAGCCGGATATATTTTTGGTCCAAATTCAGCGTTCCGCCGCGCCATTATCGGATCAGGCTATGTGGTGCACGATAATCTAGGGCCAAATGCATCGGTTAAACAGTATCCAATGGGGCAGGATACCGCCTTCGCAATGCGGCTGGAGGGCGCCGGGGCAAAAGCCTACCATTCCCGCCGCCCAAAAGTCCGTCACATCATTAAGTCAACCTATGTCGAGGAAGACTGGGCAATAGCGCGCGCCGAGCGCTATGGAATGGGTATGGTGGTGCTCCGCTCGGCGCTCTTCGATAGAAAACGAAAAATCGCTGGCGTTCCAGCAAGCACTGCCCTTCTCTGGCTCGCAATGGCACCTGTCTGTTCGCTGTTTCGCAGACTGCCTTCTGGTGAAACACGCTTCAGGTTGCTTTGGAAACAGTCCCTACGACAAGGCATCTTACATCAATTTATAAAGCAGCGCGGTGCTCGCGCCCATGCGTCTGAACTGGGGGTTCGCGCCGGTGGCTAAGCATTTTGAAGAGGATGGCTTTAGTACCGCTAGCCACGTCGAAGCCGACAACTAGGCTGAAGGGCCTGGCTCACAACCACGCCGCAGAACCAATATCATAGACGAGGAATAACTTGAAAGTTACGTACTTCTCTCTGTCTTTTCCCGAGCTGACACAAACCTTCGTCTTTAACGAGATGAAAGCTCTCGGGAATCTAGGCGCCGATATTGACGTTGTCGCTTTGAGCCGACCGATCGACAATATATCGACTTTGCCAGAAAATTATGGATTTGCCGATCGCATTCGATATGTGACAGCGGTTAAGAGACGCTCAGTCCGGATAGCAATCATGGCAAAGGGGGCGGCTGAGCTTCTCTCACGCGGAAAAATACGCGCGCTTTGGCGCCTCCTCACTTCTCGTGACGGTGAGATCAATTTGCCGATCTCATTGAAATTCAGTATCGCCGCCAAACTTCGATCAGACGGCGCAACGGCGAAAGTCATCCATTGCCACTTCGGACCGGCGGGACGCGTCGTCGCGCATCTGAAAAGGCTCGGGCTCATTGACGCTCCAATAACGACTGTTTTTCATGGGTATGACCTCACACAATATATGGACGGTCGATCCCCGCGGGTCTATCGCGAGCTTTTTGAACAATCTGACCTCTTGATTCCGATCAGCGATCTGTGGCGCAGCCGCTTGATCGACCTTGGCGCCCCCCCGGAGAAAGTGAAGACGATCCGCCTTGGGATCGATTGCGAGGCGTTTGGCTGCAAGGCCAGAAGCATCGTCCCGGGTGAGAAAATACGCCTTATAACAATCGGGCGAATGACAGAGAAGAAAGGACATCGTTTCACTATTGAGGCTTTTTCTCAGCTTGTGTCTCGACGGCCAGATCTGGATCTATCGCTCGACGTCATTGGCAGCGGACCGCTGCTCGACGACATGCGCAACCTCGCTCAGGATTTGGGGTGTGCAGACCGGATTCATTTTCACGGCGGCATGGCTCACCAAGAGATCAGACGACTTTTAGGTCAAGCACATATCTTTGTACTGCCAAGCGTTACGGCTGCCGATGGGGATATGGAAGGCATACCCGTGTCAATCATGGAAGCTATGGCAATGGGAATTGCCGTTATCAGTACCCAACACAGCGGTATTCCAGAACTAGTCAGTCACAAGCAATCAGGTCTGCTCGTACCAGAAAGCGACACGGAGGCTCTATCGCGCGCGATGGAGCAATTGATCATCAGTCCTCACCTAATCCAAGCGATGGGATTGCAGGGGCGTCGGATTGTCGAAGAAGAATTCAACGAAGAAAAGCAGACACGCGCACTGCTTCAATCATTCAACCGCATCACTGAGCAACCGGGGTCTCGTTCCATGGACCGACTGACGGTGCAAGAATGACGACGTCAGATGATTGTGTAGAAGTTTCTGTCATCATAGCTGCCTTCAATTGCGCCAGCTTTATTCGGCGTGCGATTATGTCAGCTTTGACTCAGGATCACCCCGCCCTTGAAGTCATTGTTGCGGACGATTGTTCCACCGATGATACAGTCGACGTTGTCCGCCAAATGATGGCTTCTGACAACCGCATTAGGATTACTCGTCTCCAAAAAAACAGCGGCCCCTCGGCCGCCCGCAACGAGGCTATTAGAGCTGCTAGCGGAAAATGGATAGCGGTTCTTGATGCCGATGATGCTTATGCGCCTGGACGGATAAGCCGACTGGTTGAAGCTGCCGAAAGGCACTCTGTGGATTTCGCAGCCGACAACTTCCTTTATTTTGATGCCCAATCCGGAGAGATGGGGAAGCCCGCCCTGTCCACGACTCCAAAAGAGGAACTGGTCGATCTTCATGCTTTCCTACGTCAAGCGCGCCCTTACGCAACAGAAGCTGACTATGGGCTTTTGAAACCACTCTATCGGCGTTCATTCCTCATCGAACACGATATAGCTTACCCAACAGAGCGGCGGCACGGAGAAGATTTTCTTATTTACGTCAACATTCTTCTGCACACGGGCCGCATGCTGCTTTTGAGGGAACCTGGCTATATCTATACGACCAGATCCTCAGGATGGAGCCGCACGGTAGTCGACTATCGGGATCAGGTTGAAGCGACAGCCCGCCTGATGAAAGACCAAAGGGTCGCAACCGACAAATCGGCAAGGCACCTTCTTTTAGCGAGGAAAAAGGCACTCCTCCGCTTATCCACAGAGCGAGCATGTCACCACCATATGGTATCAGGAAACCATGTCACTCTAGTTCGCGCTATATTTGGCGATTTTTCGAACGCGGATATTCCCCTGAGAATTCTAACCCGCGCGATCACCAAGAAAATCGCAAACAAATTCAAGAACGCATAGGACCCTCTCCATGGACGTATTCTATTTCAAAGATCCGAAGTTCAATTTTGGAGACGATCTGAATGCTTATATCTGGAAGGAGGTTTTGCCGAAAAATGTCTTGGAATCACCAGATCTAACCGTCGTTGGCATTGGAAGCATTCTCACCTCAGAGCGCCTGGAGAAGTTTGTCGGCGGCGACAGGAAAATAGCGGTTTTAGGTACCGGAGTATCTTACGGAACGCCCCCGTCCGATATGTCCGCCTGGTGCCTGGCGGCGGTCAGAGGCCCCCTATCGGCTGCGGTCTTGGGTCAGCCGAATCTCTCGGTCACTGACGGGGCAATCCTGCTGGCCCTGACCCAGAATCTCTACACAAAACAGGACAAGCCTGAAAAAATCATATTCATGCCGCATAGATCGTCACTTCAAAGAGGTTCGTGGGAACCGATCGCGACGGAACTGGGCATGGAATATGTCAGCCCCCAAACAGATACACTCGAGATTTTGAGGAAGTTCGGCGAGGCAAAGCTGGTCATAACTGAAGCCATGCATGGCGCTATCGTCGCAGACACAATGAGAATCCCGTGGATTCCCGTTACGATTCATCCTCACATTGATGAATTCAAATGGAAAGACTGGACGTATTCAATGGGCCTTGATTACAGACCGATATCACTGCCGTCGATAAGCGCAGATGATTTTATTTACTACCAAGGCCTTCGCGGGAACATGAAGAAATTCGGCATCCACGGCACAGATACAATTCGGCCGGGGCAAGATAGGAAAATGTACTTAGATTACCTAAGCCGCCGATTTTCGCCGAGCTATGAACAACTACACCATCTTACGAAGAGCATACAGCATACTAGAAAGGCAGTTTCAAAATTTGCTCGGATTACTAAACCCTTATGCAAAGCTAACGCGAGGCGGGCGTTGGGACAGGCTATGAAATCTCCTCAATACTTAAGTGGACAGGCTTTGTTCGACGAGAAGCTTCTAAGGATGCAAGAGGCGATCAGGACAGTCGAAAAATTTGTGTCTTGAGCAAGGGCTCGTTGTTCAATTGGAGAATGCAAACTTGGCTGGCCAGAAGAACGAAAAAATCGGGGCAAAAGCGCTAAATGCGTCGGCGATCTTGCTCTTTGGTGTGATTTATAATCGCACTGTTTTCCTCGCGACGACCGTCGTCCTTGCTCGCCTTCTATCCCCGGAGGACTTCGGGCTGGTTGCATTGGGAACGAGCCTTTTAACGATTCTGCTTGCAATAACGGAATTATCCCTCGGCAGCGCACTAATTCATCAAAAGGAAATCACGGACGATGATTTCCACACAGCCTTTACCTTAGGGGCGATCAGAGGCGTCTTGCTTGCAGCTGTTATGGTGGTAAGCGGCTACATAATGGCCGAAGCTTACGGTGATGAGCGGCTAATCGGTGTATGTGCGGGTTTGGCAGTTCGACCGTTGCTAACGGGCCTCGGAAGCCCGAAGTACATCATTTACTCTAAAGAATTGAGCTTCGGGACAGTCGCCTTCCAAGAGGGGCTCAATTTCACGATACAATTCATCGTATCCGTCGCATGGGCCTATCTAACCGATAGCTACTGGGCAATCGTCGCGGGAGCGGTAGCAGCGAGCGTTGTCGGAACGGCCATGACGTTTATGGCGTCACCTTACGTCCCAAAAATTTCCTTCCGATCGCTATCCAAGCTTCTACACTTTTCCATATGGCTGACGCTGAACCAAGCCGTCTCAGCTGTAGGCAACCGATTTGATAACTTCCTGGCCGGCGGGTGGCTCGGAATCGCCACCTTTGGCGCCTATAACGTTGGAAACAATACTGCAGGCTTGATAACTCAATCAGCAATTTTGCCCCTACAGCGCGTTCTATTCCCGAGTTTTGCGAAAATATCCGATGACAAGCAACGCGTTCAGAGCGCGTTTCAACGGAGCCAGTCCTCACTTTTCGCGATCGGCATGGCTGTCGGCGCTGGCCAAGCTTTGGTTGCCGAGCCCTTTGTGTATCTTGCTCTGGGACCGCATTGGCCCGTAGCGGTACTCGTAATTCAGGTTATCGCTCCGATCTTGGGCTGGCAGATTGTCTTTGGCCCGGCAAATGCGCTCGCTTCCGCCCTTGGCGAGACAAAGATGCTCTTCAACAGGACGCTCCTTCTCCTGATGTTCAGAGTGCCAATTGTGTTTATCGGCTTATATTTCTATGGGCTGCCCGGCTTGCTCATATCCAGAGCAATATCTGGTGGGGTCGTTGTTTCCATCGTCAATATCTATGTAGTTAAGAAACTCACCGGATTGACATTGTGGGATCAACTTAGCGTCACCTGGCGTTCGTGGGTCAGTGGCCTTGCGATGACAGCGGTCGTTCTGGGATTGGGCGCGAACTCCGCACCGATTTCCAGTCACCTTGATGCGGCCTATGCGTTGGCGTGGATGATTTCTGTTGGTGGAATTGTCTATTGCGGCGTTCACGTATTGCTATGGGTAGTTGGGGGTCGTTCAGAGATCGGCATTGAAGCCGAGATCGCGAAGGTTCTTACGAAAATATACCAACGCTATCGGAAAATACCTCAAAGATTGCCGCTTTGATGTGGGCAGCAGAGCGTTTCGGCGGGCAAAACATGCGGCTTTTCTCTTTCGACCTCACCACAAGGATTGGTAAATGATGTCGGATCTCTTCGTCAGCGTACTCTTTTCATCCTACAACGGCGCCAGCCGCCGGTTGCGCCACACTTTGGATTCCTTATTGAGGCAGGAGCTTCCTCATGATCAATGGGAACTAATTGCCGTTGACAACAACAGCAATGACGACACGTTTGATCTTTTGAAATCTTATAGCGACAAGCTGCCCATCATCATCCTGCAGCACCCCACGCCGGGTAAGTCGGGGGCGCTGAACCTGGCTCTGGACCGGGTGAAGGGCGATCTCATCGTCTTTACGGATGACGATGTTCGCGCCGAACCCAACTGGCTGAAGGCGATCGTCGATTGCGCCCTCGCCCATCCGGGTTATGGCGTCTTCGGCGGCAGAATCGTCCCCGATTGGGAAAAAGAGCCTAAAGACCCTTTTATCGAATGGATTCCGATGGGATCCACCTTTGCGATTGTCGATGAAACACAAAGCGGACCGTGTGATCCGACAAAAGTCTGGGGTCCGAATACGATCATCCGGCGGGAGCTGCTTGGAACGAGCGTGCGCTATCGCGAAGATATCGGTCCTCTTCCGGGAAAGATTTTTGCCATGGGCGAGGATGCCGAAATCATCATTCGCCTCGCGGCAAATGGCGTCAAATCCTATAGATGCGCCGAAGCCGTGGTTCATCACTGGATACCGGCATCCAGCGTCACTGAGGATTGGGTGCAGAAAAGAGGTGAGCGGCTTGGCTACGGCATGCCGGCGCTCTTTCCCGACGAGGTGCCCGGAGGTGTCAGATTAAGCGGAGTTCCGCTTCGAACCTGGATCGAAAGCGCGCAATGGGCCTTCCGTGCAGCCCTGCTTTATCTCCTGCCGCGATCGAAGACGCGTTTTTGGGCGATCTGGAAATATTACTATATGCGCGGCTACCGCGCCGGAATTCGCCGATACGCGCCTGGGACCCTGGCGCGGTAATCGATTGGCCAGCTGCATGCTTCCTTAAATCAGAAACAATTAGAGGATAAGTCATGCGGCACCTCAAAGCATTACAGCGTCCTTTGCGCGTTTCAAAAGACGCGGCGCTGTCGGAGACGGTAATTTGAAACTCTCGGTGCTGATCAACAATTTCAATTATGGGCAATTCCTGCGCCCATGCATCGACAGCGTTCTGTCGCAGAACTATCCGGACTTCGAGGTCATCGTGGTCGACGACGGCTCCACGGATGATTCCAGGGAGATCCTCGCTTCCTACGGCGCGCGCATTCGGTCCGTGCTGAAGGAAAACGGCGGCCAGGCCTCGAGCTTCAATGCCGGTTTTGACGCGGCGAGCGGGGATATCCTCTTTCTCCTCGACGCCGACGACGCATTCCTTCCCGGCAAACTGGCGCGCATTGCCGAAATCTATGACCGCAACGAGATCGACTGGTGCTTCGACCGTGTGACGACCAAAGAAGACGACCAGCCTCCCGTGGAGCTGCAGGTGACGCTGTTCGACAAGCGGGAGACGTTGCGCAAAGGCGGTTTTCCTTCGCTTCCGGTGCCGACATCCGGCTTGAGTTTCCGCCGCGCCCTGCTGTCTCAGATATTGCCGATGTCCGTGGCGACGGATGTCGTTCTCAGCGACAATTATATCAAGTTCGCGGCAGCATATCTCGGCCGCGGCGCCATCGTCGAGACGCCGCTGACATTCCAACGCATTCATGCGTCGAACCGCTACACGGGCACGAGCAGGGCAAAGACGCTTCGCCCGCGGATCATGATCGCCACCGGGCTGGAACTGGCGCGCCGTTATGACGGGCTGCAGGCGCTCGGCAAGAGTCTGGTGGCCGGCGGTATTGCGCAAACGACATCGCTGCTCAAGCTCCGCAGCGAAGCCCGAAACACCGTCGCCGGCGGTCCCTTCGGTCAGGATGCCGCAACCGAAGTGGCCTTGATGGCCGTGCGCAAGCGACTGGGAAATATGTTGCGCGGAGGACAGTCATGAACCGGCAAGACACCTTCCCGCATTCATCGGCTAAAGCCGATCAGCCAGGCATGTCGGCGTTGAACATCGCCGTCGGTGTGCTGACCTACCGGCGGCTGGACGGGATCGCCAAGCTGCTAGATGTGATGACACGCCAGACCAGGCATCCGGCTCGCCCCTATCATTTGACCATGGTAATCGTCGACAATGATGCGGCCGGCAGTGCAAGAGCCACGGTCGAAGGCTTTGACCAGACGGGCGCCTATGATCTGATCTATGTCGTCGAGCCGAACCAGGGCATACCCTTTGCGCGCAACCGCGCCATGGATTCAGCTCCTGCCGGCACCGACCTCTTCTGCTTTCTCGATGATGACGAATGGCCGGTCGATGGCTGGCTCGATGCAATGCTTGAGACCCGGGAGAAAAACCGCGCCGACTGCGTCTACGGCCCCGTCCAGCCTGTCTATCCCGACAACCCGCCGGAATATTTCATCAAGGCGAAGGTTTTCGAGCGCAAGAAGAACAAGGACGGTCAACGCATTTCCTATGCGGCCTCGAACAACGTCATGTTCGATTATCCGCTGATCCGCTCGTGGAATCTGCGTTTCGAAGAGAAGATGCGCTTCACCGGGGGCACCGATTATCTCTTCTTCAATCAGGCCATTCGCCGCGGTATGCAGGTTTTCTGGGCTGACAAGGCGCTCGTCTATGATATCGTTCCTGCCAGCCGTATGACCTGGAAGTGGGTATTGCAGCGGCAATACCGGCTCGGCAACACTTTCGCCGTCAGTGAGGTCCTGCACGGCAATCTCAAGCGCCGGCTCTATCGCGCCGCCTATGGCGCCTCGAGAGTGATACTCGGGTTGGCCATGCTGCCGGCAATCGCGATTTCACCCTATTGGGGCATGCGGGCGCTCACCCACGTGCTGCGCGGCGCCGGCATGGTCAACGGCATCCTCGGACATGCATACCAGGAATATAAGCCCAATGCCGCCCTCTGATACTGTTTGCAGGAGCGTCCTCGGATGAGTGTCAGCCCTACCTATGTTCGAGACGGAGATATCGGCCTGCGGCCGGCCACCCGCGCACGGCCGCGCCACGGCATAAAAAAGGAGACGCTCGTCCGTCTGCTCCTGACGGGCATATTCTACCTCGCACTGCTCCGGGCCACCGGCATGTGGTATGGTTATCCTGCGAATTTCGACGAAGGCGTGTCTGTTGATCCGCTTCCTCAGAAGCTGATGCTTTATTCGCTGATCCCGTTGATCGGCCTTTATTGTCTTCTTGAACCGAACCGCTTCCTCGCCTTTTTCCGCGGCATTTCACCCCTTGTCTGTGCCGTGATCTTTGCGATCGTAGTGTCATTCGCCGGTTCGCTCGATTTCGGCGCCTCCGTTCGCGGCGCCGCGGCCGTCGGTCTGCTGGCGCTCGGTCCCCTGCTCTTTCGACTGCGCTACGGCAACGAGGAAACCCTACGTCTCCTTGCCAATTTTGCCGTTTTCTCCGCCTTCGCAAATGTCCTCTATACGGCCGCCTTCCCGCGTTTCGGGATCATGGGCGGCTCGCTGGCTGGCGCCGTGAAGGGGCTGTTTTATCACAAGAATACAATGGGACAGTTCTGCGCGATCTGCTTTATCGTGCTTATTTCCCATCGCCTGCCCTCCCCCAGGCTGCGCTACAGCGGCTTGCTGAGAAGCTTCGCCATCCTGCTGACCCTGCTCCTTGTCGTGGTCTCCTTGTCGTCGACGGCCGTCGTCATGGTGGCGATCGGTCTCGCGACGATTTTCGGCCTGAAGATGATGGAAAGCGTCAGGCACAGCATGGCCCGCGCTTTCATCGTGCTCTTCCTCTGCCTCCTCATCGGCGTCGCCGGATCGATCGCCTATCTCGGCGTCGCCCAAGCCGTCGCGGAAGCTTTCGGCAAGGACCTGACGCTGTCGGGCCGCTCCGATATCTGGGAACAGGTGATCCCGCTGATCTACGACAGGCCGATCTTCGGCTATGGCTTCGCCACGTTCCGGCAGGCCGACATTGTCGAGGAATATGTCCGTCTCGGCCACACCGTCCGCTCGCTGCACAACACCTACCTCGAGATTTGTCTCAACATCGGTATTCCGGGCTTTCTCTGCTGGATCGCTTTCCTGTTGACGCGGATCTTCAAGAAGATTGCCGCGGTCTACAAGAGCCATCAGCTTCAGACCGTCCAGGCAAAAGAGGTCGCCCTGATCCTTCTTGTCATGATCGGCGCGATGACCGAAGCGGGAATGATGCTCGCGCCGATCGGTCTATGGCCGGTCCTCGTCTCCGTCTTGCCCATGACGACGGAACCCATTGTCCCGCCGCGTCGGCGGCGGCTTCTCTCGAGAAGATCGGCCGGGCGGCGGAGCTTCGACCATTCACAACCCGTTTCAGGAGAGTAGGCAATGACCAGCGCCCCAATGGCCGTGCCGGAATCGAAGAGAGCCACGGTCAGCGTCGAACGCGAAAAGTTGCTGGATATCGAGCGCGGCAAAGGCCTCGGCATCCTGCTGGTCGTCTACGGCCACCTCGTCATGCAGGGCACGCTTGGCGAACAGGCATGGTACCAGGCGACGAAAGCGGCGATCTACACGTTCCACATGCCCTTCTTCATGTATCTCAGCGGCTTCGTGTTCTTTTTCACCGGCGCGCACAACGCGCTTGACCGGAACTTCGGCGCGTTCTTCGCCAAGCGGTTTGACCGGCTGCTGATCCCGTTTATCGTGATGTGCCTGATCAACGTCTTCGGCAAGCAGTTCGCCGAGATGTTCATTCACGTCGACGATGGCGTCAGCGGCTTCTGGCAGGGGCCATGGGCGGTAATTTCGAACAGCCCGAACAACCCGACCATTTCGATCTGGTACCTTCTGGTGCTTTTCGTCTATTCGGTGCTGACACCCATCCTGTGGCGGCTGAGCGGCCGGCAGATCGGCATCCTTTTCCTGTTCTCGCTGGCGATCTACTTCATCCCCGCTTCGGAGAGGTTTTATGTCGCGCGAATTCTAAGCTATTTCGTATTCTTCGCCGCCGGCATGCTGAGCTGCAAATACTCCGCCTACGCGCTCAATATATTCTCCAAATATATCGTCGTCTGGCTGATCGTTTTCGCGGCCGCGCTTTATATCGGCCGGAGCTTCCCCTATTGGCTTCTTCTATGTGGGGCGGCGTCGATCCCGTTCCTGCATGCTCTGGTCAGATTGCCGATTTTCGAAAACGACAAGATCCTTCTCTGGTTCGGCCAGAATTCGATGGTGATCTATCTGCTCAATACGATCTTCATTGGAATAGCCAAGGGTGTCTATGTGAAGATCCTGCCCTATCACGGGCCATGGTTTGCATTCATGATCGCTATATTGATGATATCAGGAACATTATTGCCGATTTTGGCCAAGATGGCGCTTCAGGCAGTGCCGATGGCGGGATCCGTTTATAAGTATGTCAGGTGAGCCACTGCCCCGAATTGAGATTTTCCCGACCCATGCGCTCGACCTGCCGGCCAATGATGTTAGAATTCGATTAAACTGCCGTGCTACAGCCACGGTTTCGGTGGAATGGTCTTGCCTCTAATCATCGGTCAAACATAGGAGAAGCCTGTCTATGGCTGAGAAAAAATTGAAGGTTCTCGCTGCGTCGTCAGGGGGCGGCCATTGGGAACAGCTGATGACCATGCGCAGCGCCTTCGAGGGCTGCGACATCATTTTTGCTACCACCATCCCGGGACTGCTTTCCAAATACGACATTCGGGACGGACTGGTCCTTCCCGATTGCAGCCGCGATTCGATCACCATGTCGATCCGGTGTTTTTTCAGCGCTTTCGCCATAGTCATCAGGCACAGGCCTGACGTCATCATCTCCACTGGTGCCGCGCCCGGGCTTTTTTGCCTGCTTGCCGGCAAATTGACAGGCAAGCGCACGATCTGGATCGATAGCGTCGCCAATGTCGAGAAACTGTCCCTTTCGGGGAAACTGGCCGGCCATATTGCCACGCTCTGGCTCACGCAATGGCAACATCTGTCGCGGCCGGACGGCCCGCATTACGCAGGAGCTGTCCTTTGATCCTGGTCACCGTCGGAACCCAGCTGCCGTTCGACCGCCTCGTCAAGGCGGTCGATGCCTTCGCCAAAGAGTTGCCCAGGCCGGTTCTGGCGCAGATCGGCAAAGGCACCTACACGCCTGAGAACATGAAATGGATCAAGAATATCGAACCTGCCGACTTCGACAGGATGTTTCGCGAGGCGAGCGTCATCGTTTCTCACGCGGGCATCGGCACCGTGCTCACGGCGAAACGTTTCGGCAAGCCGATTATCCTCGTTCCCCGCAAGGCAGCCCTTGGTGAACACCGAAACGATCATCAGCTGGCGACCGTCAGCCAGCTCGTCGACCGGCCGGGCATCTATGTCGCGCATGACGATGACGAACTGAAAGATTATCTCCTGCAGGACCTCAGCAGTCCCTCTCATGAAGATCCGTCCGATGTCGGCCGGACGTCGCTGGTCAACTATTTGAAGGGTTATCTCGCGGCAGGCTGAGCCCGCGACCGGCCGCAGACGCCGTTGAGGAGGCGGAGATTCATTCTCCGCAATCGCGGCCGGCAATGTGTCCGAGGAGTGCGGGCACGATGATCCTCGTAGCAGTTTCCGGCCGCGGATGCGCGCCGTCGGGAATTGCGGCGGCCCGATCGTCCGCGCTTAGGCGCTCCCAGCCCGGCCGGTTGTCGACGAACTCCAAACCGCGCTTCTGTGCCTCCGCCTGATGGGCCGAGATATAACTGCCGACGAAGGGACGGATCAGTCCCCGCAGTCCCGAAAACGGGTTCATCGCCATGAGGATGATCCGCGCGCGCGGCAGGCGCCGATGAAGCTGATCGAGAATGTCGCCGATATTCTTCCGGCTTTGCGCCAGCGACACGAGCCGGTGCAATGTTGCGTCATTGGCGTAGAGCTCGATCAGAATGATATCCGGCTCTTCGGCAACGACGCGGTCCAGCTGGCTCAAAGCCCAGGCCGACGTCTCGCCGCTCTTGGCGACGCTGTCGACCCTGACCGGTCTCTGCAGGCAGGCGGCAAGCTTTGCCTCCAGTCCGGCCTGCCATCCCCCGCGCGCCGTCAGCGATGTTCCGAAAGCCACGATTTTCACCGGCGGAAGGTCCTCGGCATCACTCTCCCCGGTCGATGAAACCATGACGAGGCAGGCCAAAAGCAGAACCCACGCCCATGCCAGTCGCCTCTCCGTCGGCACCGCTCGCCAAAGCCGCAAACATATCATGAAGAGACCCTATCGCGGCGGGAGCTATCCGTCACCCCAAGCACGGTGCAAGGCAAGCTTTGCCTCCAGCCGGATGGCCAAAGCTTGCCTGAGAGGTTGCGATATGCAGCAACGGCGCGCAGAAGCCGCCGGTCACTCCTCACGGAAGACGTGCTGCATCTGATCGGTCAGCGGCTTGGTGAGATAGGAGATGACGGTACGATCGGCAATCTTGATAAAGACCTCGGCCGGCATGCCGGGATAAAGCTTGATCGACTTCAGCTTCGCGATACTTTGCGCCTCCGGCTTGACGCGCAGGGGATAGTAGCTGATCCCGGTTCGCTCATCCTTGACGGTATCGGGCGCAATCGAGGTGATCACCGCCCGCACGTCCGGCGTCGTGCGCTGATCAAAGGCGCTGAAACGCACATCGACGGATTGCCCGACATGGAGCTGGTCGATATCGCGGGTGGCGACCTTCGCCTGGACGGTCAGATCGTCGTTTTCGGGAACGACGAGCATCAGCGTCTGGCCCGGCTCAATGACGCCGTTGATCGTATGAACGGCAAGTTCGTGGACCCTGCCGCTCAATGGCGCGGTGATATCGAGACGGCGGAGCTGATCGAGCGCGGTTTCACGGCGCTCTTCATTTTCGGCGATCTTCGCCTCGACATCGGTCAGTTCCTTGGCAATCTCCGAACGGCGATCCTCGTCCAGCTGGATCGACTGGCGATCGATTTCGATCGCCTTGCCTTCGGCCTCCGCCTTTGCGGCGATTTCCTGGCCGCTATTGCCCTGAAGGTCGGCGCGTGCACGCTTGAGCGCGTTCAAGCGCTGCAGTGTGACCAGTCCCTTCTTGTAGAGCGCATCGACGCCTTCCAGTTCCTGTTCGATCAGGCTGAGGGAATCATTGGTGGCGTTGATCTGAACGACCAGACCCTTGATCTGCTCGGCCAGCTGATCCTTGCGCGACGCCAACTGGCTCTTCATTCCGACGAGCGCCGACCTGCGGCTGTCAAACAATTTCTGTTCGCCGTCGAGAAGGTCCTGTGCGGCATTTCTGGACGCCGCCTTGTTGGATGCGGCAGCGCTGGATGTCATCAGATCGCTGATGTTTTCCTCGACCTTGAACGAATCGGCGCCGATCCGTTCAGCCTTGAGACGGGCACGACGCGCATAAAGCTGCGCCAGCGTGCTTTCGACGATCGAGAGCTGCGCTTTCGTCGTCGTTCCATCGAGCCGTATCAACACCTGTCCAGCCGACACATGGTCGTTTTCGGCGACCAGGAGTTTCGACACAATGCCACCGGTCGGGTGTTGGATCTTCTTGACGTCGCCGTCGACGATGACCACGCCTTCGCCGATGACGGCGCTGGAAAGCTCGGTCGTCGCCGCCCAACCGCCTATGCCGCACACCAGCGCGAGAGACAGTGCGCCGACAACGGCGACGTGACGGTTGAGGGACCGCTTTGATTCATTGGTGATTTTGCTCATCATCGTCCTTCCGGCCTATTCGGCCGCATTACCTTCGACCACGACCTTGAGCTGAGCCACGCGTTCCGAAATCGAAGTGCGCGTCGCCTCAGGCCGGCTGACCCGCGCCAGAACTTCTTCCTTGGGGCCGAATGCGATCATTCTGCCCTCCTGCATCATCAGCACGAAGTCGCATACGGCGAGAACGCCGGAGCGATGCGCGATGACGACGACGATGCCGCCGCGTGCCCGCACGCTCATGATCGCAGCGCTCAGCGCCCGCTCGCCTTCCTCATCGAGATTGGAATTCGGCTCGTCGAGCACGACCAGGAACGGCTCGCCGTAAAGCGCTCTCGCAAGGGCGATACGCTGTCTCTGACCGGCCGAAAGCGCCGCACCGCCCTCGCCGATTTCGGTCTCGTAACCGTTCGGCAGACGCAGGATGAGATCATGAACGCGCGCAGCCCTCGCCGCCGCAACCACGGCCTCCGGCGACATCTCCTTGGCGAAGCGGCAGATATTCTGCGCGACGGTGCCGGAGAAAAGCTCCACGTCCTGCGGGAGGTAACCGATATGGCGGCCAAGGGCGTCGCCGTCCCACTGGTCGAGTGCCGCGCCATCCAGGCGAATGGAGCCCCTCACCGTCGGCCAGATGCCCATCATCGCCCGCGCCAG
This sequence comes from Rhizobium sp. H4, assembly GCF_003013335.1. Lineage (NCBI taxonomy): Bacteria > Pseudomonadati > Pseudomonadota > Alphaproteobacteria > Hyphomicrobiales > Rhizobiaceae > Rhizobium > Rhizobium sp. H4. The sequence goes on along the minus strand of NZ_PSOW01000010.1, from coordinate 204,468 downwards.
CGACGACTTGCCCGAGGCGCTGTAGCCGATGACGCCGAGCGCGCTGCCTGCGCGCAGACCGAAGCTGACATCGGAAATGACCAGCCGCTGGCCGGACGGCGGTCCGCTGGCCACACCCTCGACCGTGACCTGCTTGGAAGGCGCCGCAAGCGTCAGCGGAGCCGGGATCTCCGGAATTGTCTTCAGCAGATTCGACAGCCGGCCCCAGCTCTGCTGGGCGGACACGAAACCGCGCCAATTTCCGATCGCCGCTTCCACGGGCGCCAGAGCCCGGGATGTCAGGATCGAGCCGGCGATGATGATGCCCGAAGAGGCCTGCCCCTGAATGACGAGGATGGCGCCGGTCGCCAGCGTTCCCGATTGCAGAGCGATACGGAAAATCTTCGACAGCGTCGCATATCCGTTACCGACATCCGATGCCTGCCGGGTGATTTGCCGGTACTCGCCGTTCCTGCGATCCCAGATCTCGGCCATGGTACCTGCCATGCCCATGGCGTGGATGACCTCGGAGTTGCGGATCGAGCTCTGCGCAAAAGCGTTGCGCATATTGGCGGCTTCCGACTGCTGCTTAGAGAGTGTACGCGTACCCTGGTTGGTCAGGAAAGTCAGGATGGCGAGCACCAGCGATCCGCCGATGGCGATATATCCGATCGCCGGATGGAACAGGAAACAGATGACGATATAGAAGGGAAGCCAGGGCAGATCGAACATCGCCGTCGGACCCATGCCGGACAGGAAGGTTCTGATCTGATCGAAATCGCGAAGGGGCTGCAGCCCGTCGCCGCCGATCTTGACCTTCAGCGGCGCCTTGATGAGCGCCCGAAACACCCGCCCGTTCATCATCTCGTCGAGCGCACCGGCAACACGAACGAGCATTCTGCTCCTGAGAACCTCAAAGGCTCCCTGAAAGGCGTAAAGCGTTAACGCAAGAATCGCCAGCGCGGCGAGCGTCGGTATGCTTTTGCTGGGAATAACCCTGTCATACACCTCAAGCATAAAAAATGAACTTGTAAGGTAGAGGATATTGATAAGCGCGCTGGCTATGCCAATGAAGATCAGTCCGCTTTTGCATTTCCGCAAGGCTTTGGACGGTTCATTGACGTCAGCTGTTGAACTCTGAAACACGAAGCAATCCTCTCCTGCCGCACGCGGACGCAGCGAATACGCCGGTCCGCACTGCAGTTGCAGGCCCCTCAGGCCCGATCATTGACATGGCTGCCCTCGGACCCGGCACCCTCGCCGAACCCGTTGGCACGCTCCTACACTACTACATGAATCCCACCGAAACGTGACCGAAAATACAAATTTATCACGAACAATTTCAGAGGCCCTAACTTTAACGGTACGATAAACATGCCGTCGCAAGCAAGTGAAAAGCGCAAGTCGCCCAATAAGGGTCCAAAGCGGCGAAAGCGTGGCGCGTTAGCTTCGGTATCTACTACCATGTTAACTATAAATGCAATCTATAGTTCGATTTATCTGGCCATGGCGGAACATTTTGCCGCTCTCATCGGTCCGGCAGACGGAACCCGTCCCAACTTGGACGGCAATCGAGCGGCCTCGGCGGGGACATGCCGGGGCCGCCTCAACCTCAGGAAAGCAAGTGCGAGCTCTGGCTGCTGTGGAATGTGTCGACATTGATGGAGACGCTCAAGCTGTCGGCGTCAATATGGGAGGCGCCATCGGAGATCTTGTATAGGAAGGATTCGCTGACCTTGCCGCTGAGGCCGGCGAGTTTGGCGGCATCGACCGTGTAACTGTAATCGCCATCCTTCTCCACGTGAATGACGCCGTATTTCCCGGTCAGCGTCAGCCCGTGCTTGTCGACCGCGCTGTCGCCGAACCGGCGAAGCAGTATCGTGCCGTTGCTCGCACGGTCGTTCTCAAGCAGGTTGCCGTGAAAGGCGCTGCCGGTATCTTCCGTGATCTTCAGGCTGTCATGGACGGCGACAATCTTTTGGATGGCGGCTGGCGGGGTGGCGACCAGCGGTTCCGTGACAGGCGCAGGAGAGCTGACCTGCGTATCGCCGGTCGTGCTGCCGGCGGCGCTGTCGATTTCGGCCTGCGCTTGCTCGAGCGTCTTGCTTTCGCCGATGGTGAACGTGTTCTGGGCGGCGATTGTGGCGGGTATCGTCAGCGTCTGCACGGCGCTGTCGATGATATTGTCGTAGAAGGAGCCCGATGCCGGCTTGTCGACCTTCAGCGCCGACGACGACAGATCGTCGAAAACATTGTCATGGATGACGATATTCTCGCGGATATAGGCGGGATTACCGATCGCACTGATCAGCACGCCGTAAACGCCCCCGTGCAGATAATTGCCGCTGATATCGTAGTTTATCGCGTTGCCCTGATCGCCGAGGCCGATGCCGTAGGACCAGCTGTAGCCGCCATATCCCGAGATGTCATTGTCGTGGATGGCGATGTTCGTGCCCGCCTGCGCACTTAGCCCGAAGCCGCCGCCCACCAGCGTATTGCCCTCGACCACGGCGTTCTGCGCCCGGATCAGCACCAGCACACCCTTGGCGCTGTTGGTTTCGGTCTGCTCCAGATGGTTGTCCTTGACCAGGATATTGCTGCTGTCGTTGAGCTGGATGGCGTCGGCAGCGCTGCCCTGGCTGTTGGTGACCGTATTGTTGACGAGGGTCACGCCCTTGACCTTGTCCATCCAGATGCCGTCGGAATGCACGCCGATCAATGTGCTGTTCTCGATGGTGATGTTCTGGCTGCTCTGGAAGCTGACCGACCCCGGCTTTCCGGAAAGGCCGGTATTCGACACTTCGACATTGCGCACGGTCCAGTTCGAGACATTGCCGGCATAAATCGCGTTGGCGCCGGTATCGGCGATCTTGATGTTCTCGATGATGATATTCGACGCCTTGGAGCCGTGGATCCCGTCATTGCTGCTGCGAATGACCGGCGCCTCACCAATGCCATAGCTGCCGATGGTGATCGGAGCGCTGACGCTGCCGGAATATTTCAGGTCGAACTGTTCGTTAAACACGCTTCCGGCGGCAAGCAGCACGCTATCGCCCGGATTTAACCTCAGGGCTTCAACAGCAGCCAAAGTCGCGAAGGCTGAACTCTCACCGGTTCCGTTGTTACTGTCGGATCCTGTTAGTGAATTCACGTAATAGACGGTCATGCTGCGATCTCCCAAGGTAATGGAAAATCTTCTAACCGCCGTCCTCTCTCCGGCTGCTAAAATGAAACACTAAAATGCGTGATATCTGGCAATAATTCTTGCGCCATCAATATAAACAGCTTGGTGTACCAATTATACTTCATCGCGACAAGGTTGCAGCCTCACGGCGGCGAGCCGGCTTACTGGGCCGGATGCAGTTGCCAAGCTACGGATCCCGAGCAAGCAGGATTTCGGCTGACCTACGCCGCGCGAGGACAACGCTCACGGAAAATCCCTGTATGATGGTAATTTCATAGGCGTTGCCTCCAGGAATCTCCGCCGCAACTTGCAGAAACAATTCATAATCCAAAGTGATTACACGCTAGCTACACGACAGAATACAGCATCAGCCATTTTAATTATCTTTCATTATGAATAAATGTTATTTCAGCGAGAAGAAAGAGCCATCACAATATGACAATTCGAGACAATCACTTATTGTTAAAGCAGCATTATCTAGGTCTTTCATGGCGTTATGCGCATTATAAGCGTGTCATTATTGATAAAATACACCTATGAAGGTCAATTTGTTGTTAACCATGCGCTTGACTCCCTGTATTAAGATATACTTAATCGGGCGACCCGCTGAAGTCAAAGATGACCGGCGGAGATCAATTTCAAGGAGAGAGGCACATGGCTATTCACGCAACCGACGATACTGCAACATTTCTGGAAACCGATGTTATTTCGGGTAACCTGCTCAGCAACGATACATCTGACGGCAATCTTTTTCTGCGCGCCTTCGACCAACAGAGCGTCGGCGCCAAACAGCCCGGCCAGGTCACCACGATCCAGGGTGATTACGGCACCTTCTACGTCAAGGCCGACGGCAGCTACACCTATGTGCTGAGCGATGCCGCCAAGATCGGCTTCGCCAACGGCGAGCTGCTTCAGGAGAAGGTTTCCTACAAGATCTCCGACGGCGCCGGCCACACCGATATGGGCCTGTTCACCCTCAACATTCAGGGCGTAACCCAGGTCAAGCCGGTCGCGGTCGACGACCATTATAGCTTCAGCGAAGGCAATCTGATCAGCGGCAACGCGCTGGCCAACGACATTCCGGGCGACAATGGTCAGCTTTTCCTCCGCCAGTTCGACGGCACGAACGTCAACGGCAATAGCGGCGCCATTACCGATATTCTCGGCACCTATGGCACGTTCCACGTCAAGGCGAATGGCGAGTTCACCTATGAGCTGACGCAGGATATTGCGCCCGGCGATCACGTCACCGAAACCGTCCAGTACTACAAGATCTCCGATGGCCAAGGCCACACGGACGCCGGCATTCTGACGCTCAACATTACCGGCACCGACGTCGTTTCCGGCGGCGTCGAAGTCTGATCATCGACAACCATCAAGAAACAACGCCCGCGGCACAAGCAGCGGACGTTGTCGCCTCGATGGCGACGAAAGCTGATACCGTGTCATCCAGCTTCTTCAGTCATGGGCCACAGACCGCTTCAAGGCGCCGACTTTAATTGTCGAAGCTTTGCAGCCGTAATCACCGGCTGCAGCGCTGCCGAAACCGCGCCGTCGCCCCTTCCCCGACACTTGCCCAGATCCGATCGAAGACCGGACGGAGCTGCGGGCTGATGGCTTTCATGGTGGCATTGACCCTGCAGCGGTCGCCGAGTTTCAACATCGTCGTCAGATCGCCGTCAACGGCGCTGCTGGCCGCCGAAAGTGTTGCATCGGTGAAATCGTTCCAGAAATAAAACCGGGTCAAAACGATCGACTCATCATAGGGCGCGAGAGCGACCGAACGTTTCATCATTTCTGCAATCGCAAGCGGCTCTTCGGCAATTGTCGACTGAACGGCGGCGAGACGAAGCCAGAAATTGCTGTTGGTCGGCATGCAGGAGAGCGCATATCGGAGGTAGCGGCGGGCATTCGAGGCCGCGGCAACCCAGGCGTCGTAGTTGATATTGACATTCTGCCGATCGAGCTGCGCCAGAACCAGCGTGACGCCGGCGGCGACAATGTCCGATCGGCAATAATGTCCGTCAACCACGGCGATGGCGCGGGCCGCATATCTGGCCGCGATGTCATCCGTGACGGTGTCGCCGCGCTCGATCCTTTCGGCAACGATCGAGATGCTGGCGGTTCTGATCGAAGCATACAGTTCTCGGCCGGCCAGCACCGCGAAGACCGCGGTGACGATAAGGAAAACGATCCTTGCAGGTGAAAGAAGCCGACCGGCGAGCATCACTCGGTATAGTATCGCGAATAACGCTTATAGTAATATTCGCTGGAGCCGAATGTCCGGTAGAGCTTCATCTGCGACGGATCGACCTTGGTCAATATCGCGCCGACGCATTTGGTGTAGAGATCCGGCTCGGACAACAGAGTCGATTGAACCACCTTGCGCGAGGTTTTGCCCCACTCGATCACGAATACGACGGCATCGAGCTTCGGGTTAATGGCGCGCGCGTCGACGACAGGAGCGAGCGGCGGCAAGTCGACGATAATGTAATCGAAGCTCTGGCGCGCCATTTCAAGCAGCTGATCCATGCCACGCGAGGCCAGCAACTCCGAAGAGTGCGGAACGCGATATCGCGCCACCGTTGGCAGGAATGCAAGCTTCGTTTTGGGATCGAGAAGAATAAGATCCTTGAGCGGGCGGTTGTCGACGATTGCTTCAAGCAAGCCGGCTTCGGCATGGCGGCCGATCGCCCGGGTCGCTCCGGGATTTCGCATATCGCCGTCGATCAGCAGGCAACGCGCGCCCTGCATTGCCAAGAGCTTGGCAAAGTTGATGGCTGTCGTCGACTTGCCCTCGCCCGGCAGGCTCGACACGACGCCGATGACCTTGCAGCGCTGATCGGCCGCGCTGATATCGATGGCGATCTTCGCGCTTCGAAGCGTCTCGGCGAATGCCGAAAGCGGATGCTCCTCGACATAGGTCGTCGTCTTGCCGCCCCTGGCGATGCTGCGCGGATTGCCCGGATCGACGAGGGTCGGATCCTCGACGTTGTTCTCGATCAGCGGCATGACACCGAGAGACTCGACGTCGAGCATGTCCTTGACATCGTCACCGGTGCGGAAGAAGCGATCGCGGAATTCGCGGAAAGCGCCGATGCCGCTACCGAATGCACATCCCAGGAACATGGCAAAAGCCACAACGAGGCTTCTCTTCGGCGCGCTCGGCTTCGTCGGCGTCTCCGCGATTGTGATGATACGTGCGGCGGTAATTGGGAAGCTCTGCTGCTGGATTGCCTCCTGATATCGCGTCAGGAAGTTCTGATAGAGATTCTTATAGGTATCGCGCGTCCGCTCGAGCTCACGAAGCTGAACCTGCGTCTCGCCCGCCGTTGCGGCCACGCCCGTTGCCTGGTCAACGCTGTCGCGCAGCGATTTCTCGCGCGATTGCGCAACCTGCAGCTCGCTCTGGTAGCTCTCGGCGATACGATTGAGTTCGTCGAACATCAGCCGTTCATATTCGGCCATTTCGGCGCGCAGCCGGACGGCCTGGACGTGGTCCGGACCCAGCCGTGCCTCGATCTCGGCCTCCAGCTTCGACGCTTCCAGATATTTCTTGCGAAGATCGTTCGAAATCGAGCTGTCGAGCACGTCGGTCACGATCGCATCGGTCTGCTTGGCCTGGATGATCGACTTGATGCGGGCGTATTTCGCCTCGGCCTGGGCCGTCGCGGCCTGGGCGGTGATCAACTGGCTGTTGAGCTCGGAGAGCTGCTGTTCGCTGAGCAGCGTGCCGGATCCTGACTCGACAAGCCCATGCTCGCTGCGGAATTTCTGCACCGCGAGGTCGGTGTCCAGCGCCTGTTGCCGAAGCTCTTCGATACGCTCCTGCAGCCACTCGCCGGCCCGGCGTGTCGCCTCATATTTGGAATTGAGCTTGTCGACCATGTAAACGTCGGCGATCGCGGCTGCGATTTCACGCGCTAGGTCCGGCGATTGCGAGGTGTAGCTGACATCGAGAACGTAGGATTTGCCCACGCGTTCGACATCGATATTGCCCGCGACCGTTTCTGCGGCCGCTCTCCGTTTCGCTTGCGGGTCGGGCGCGACAGCCGCGTCATCGGCAAACCAGGAACGAAAATTCATCAGGGATTTCAGCGTCGCGACAGAAAAAAGCGAGTTCTTCGGTGCGTTGAATACCGGGTCATCGACCAATTTCAGCTTGTCGACGACCGCGTAGGCGATCGTGTCCGACTTCAACAGCTCGACCTGGCTGAGAACGGTGCCTTCGTCGTCGTCCAGCTGGCCGAACGCGGCGAGCTGATTGATGACCTGATTGTCGCTGCGGTCGATCAGCACGCTCGTGTCGGCCGTGTAAACCGGAACGGACGTGAGAACATAGACGATGCCGAGAATGGCAAAGGCGAAAGCACAAGCCGCAACGATCCGCCACTGCCGGCGAGCAATGGCAATGAGCTTGTCGAAATCGATGAAATCAGCTTCGTTTCCCGTATCGCGGGAGGGGTCGATACGCGGCGTAAGTTTATCTGGCGACAGCAATTTCGATCTCCAACAAAGGCGTCAAGCGCTAAGATCTACAGGCAAATCCAGCTATTGTGTGACGGGCACACTCTGACTCGTCGATTGCGTCGGGTCGGTTGACGACTGCCCTGCCCCGCCCGTGCTGATCAGTGTCGTCGTTGAGGTCGACGAACTATCGCCGTCCCCCGCAGTCGAAACCTGCAGCGTGCCGGCAGTTGTGGCGCTGCCCTCAAACGGCGTACCGTCATCCGCCCCGGGACCGGTGCGGCCGATCGATCCGTCATTGCCGATACCCGATGCTGCCGCAGCCGCGCTTGCGCCCGGGCCGAGTGCCGCTGTACCGCCTTCAGCGAGAACCTTCGCAAAGGCTGCCAGCAGCGGCGCAAGGTTAGGATCGGCAGTGGCCGCCTCGGCGACCGCTTTTTCGATCGCGAGCTTGAATTGCGGGTCCGAGACCTGGCAGCTGTTGGCCGCCCGTCCAAGGCCGGCGCCGATCGCCGCCATCTGGGCGGCATTGGCCTTCTTGGCCTGCTCGATCACCGGCGACAGGGCGTCGTCGCTGCTTCCGACCAATGCGCGTACACGCGATGACAAAACCAATGGATCGGACATGTCGAGCAGCACGGCGGGATTGGCCGTAAATCCGCTGATGTCGACCGGCGTCAGATTTGCCGGCCCCAGGCAAGCAGCCGCAAGAGCGCTTGAAGTCATGCCGGCAAAAGCCGCGACGATAATTCCGCTATAAGCAAGCCGACGATAAACAGCTGACCTTGCCATACCCACAATTTCCTTCATCAAATCCGCTAGCCGATAGGCCGCCAGCCTCGATCACTAACGATCGACGCCGGCCCGCCCATTTCAATCAACGTCCGAGATTGCGCACTGCGTTGCGAGTATCGTTCACGTCATCCGACACGCCGGCGACGGTGGACGATACCGAGTTTACGATGTCAAGGAACTTGACCAATTCAACAGAGTCCGAATTGGAGATATAGATAACGTCCTTGTCTTCCATCTTGAATTGCTGAACAGCAAACAAGGTCGCCGGATCGCGAAGATTGGCGCGAACGATCACCGGAACCGTATCGCCCGCAAACCTGGTCGTATCGACATGCATCGCGGCAACCGTCTTCTTGGGGACAAGGCGATAAAGCAGGATCTGAGCCGGATCCGCGCGGTCGTCGCGCAGGCCACCCGCCTTGGCGATAGCCTCTCCAAGGGTGAGGTCTGACTCCTCGAAATCGAAGCGGCCGCTGACGCCGGCGGCGCCGAGCGCAAGATAGGTACGGCGCTCATGATCGACCGAGATCGTATCATCCGGCGCGACATAGATATTCTCCGCCGGGTTTTTCAACAGCGTGTTGTAAGCGACGGTTGCTGTCTTGCCGCGGCGCTGCAGCGTCACATTCGTTTCGATATTGTTGGTCGTCAAACCGCCTGCAGCGGAAATGACATCGAGAACGCGCTCACCGGCCGGGCTGATCGTGACGCGCTGAGGACTGTTAACGTCACCGAGCACGGCCACCTGACTGGAGCGGCTGGTCGTTGTCGTAATAACCACCTGCGGCTCGATCGCGCGGCTGGCCAGCCGATCTTCGACGTCCTGCTCCACGGTCTCCTTAAGGCGACCTGCGGCCGGAACGCGACCAGCATAGGGGATCGTGATCGTTCCGTTTCTATCGATGGTCTGCTCCGGCAGAGAGATGTAATTGCCGGGTCGGCTGCCGGCATCCGACGGAATGAACAACCCGCCGGACTGAGCTTCGAAGATAGCAACCTGGACGACGTCGCCATAACCAAGCGGAATTTCAGGCGCCCCGCCGCGACCACCGCCAAATCCCTTGAAGGAGGTCGGCTGCGGAGAGGAGAAATATGGCAGGACGTTCTTGCTGAGATCAACCAAGGCGTAGTCGATACCGACGCGACGCTCCTTCGTTGTGACCTTCACTGCCGCGCCTCGATCAACATCTTTGTGATCGGGACCGGATCTTGGCAACGACGTGCAGCTTGCCAATATAGTCGTTAGCGCTACAACAATGGCGACGCGTGTACTACCGATAGGAAAACAACCCATAGAATAACCTGTGTTGACGCCCCTGAAGCTACTGCCTCGCAATCTTACAAAATACAAGACAATCCCTGACCAATAATCACTGTAGGCGGATTAACATTTCTCTAACTGTGGCAGGCTGGCAACGCCAAGCCCTTCACCAAGCGAATACGCTGCAATCCGGCTTCTCTTTTGCCGGCAACGCCCTGAAGGCTGCCCCCGCTATAAAATCTCTTGCGTTTCAGAGTCAACAGCGCGTTACCCCACAATCGGCATTTTCGAAAAACCTTCACGAAACCATCTGTTCAATCATCGACCGCTGGCCGGCCGCACATATTGCCATTCCGCTTCGCCGCCGTTACGTCCAAGGCTGATGGTGACAACGGCACTGAGGAAAGCGGCAAAAAATACCGCAAAGCCTGGAATCTGCAGCGAAAAATCCACCGCGGCATGAAGGGCGACCAAAACCGTCGCCGCCAGTCCAAGAAGAACATAATGTCTCAAGCGGCGCCGTTGAGCGATCCCCCGCCAGAACACCCTGGCAAGCACCGCGAAGGCAATGATCGCCGCGATCGGAAATAAAATCCCGAGGCCTAGAAATCCTTCCAGGTAGAAATTATGGGCGCGATCGAAGATCCCGAAAATGCCGCAGGCCGGATCGCGATAGGCTGAAAACACGGTGCGGAAAGTGCCAAGACCCGTTCCCGTCAGCCAGTGATCCGAAATGGCACGCCAGATGCCCGGCAGGATGCAAAAGCGATCGTCATCCTCAAGACGCCGTTGTTGCGCGCGCAAAATCGCCTGGCCGGCAAACATGCTCAGCAACAGGAGGACGAAGGTCATCGCCGAAAGAAGCTTCACTATCGACCGCCATCTTGGCGTCGGTCTCATATGGCGCCTGGAGTTGTTCCAGGAGATGACGAGCCAGGGAAAGTAGATGAGAGCGGCAACACAGGTCGCGAATATCCCAGCGCGTGATCGGCTCAGCATCAACGCGGTGAAACATGCGCACAAGAGCAGAATGTAGATCCACACTCTCAAGAGAAGAACGTTTCGGCCGGGCTCGCCGGGCGGATGGTTCAAATAGGAGCGGGCAAGGTCCCTGACCAGGGTCAGCATGAGCAGCGTCCCTAGCCCGAGAAAAGTCGCGGCGGTATTGCGGTTGACGAACACGGCCGTCAGGCTGTCGAGGTAGGCGTGTTTTTCGATGACAATCAGGACGTTGGGAAACATCGAAAATTGCATAAGACTGAAAACCGCGATAGCGCCCGCCGTGAGCCCCAGGCTGGCCAGAACTCTCCGCGCCCGTTGATCGGTGTCGCACAACACCAGTCCGGTCAGGAAGGTCACGAAAGGCAGAGCCACCCAGAGAATCGAGGCGAGCGTGTCGGCCGGCTCAACGGAGATCGCCGCGTATTGAACGCCCGCCAAGTCACGCGCGGCGCTCCAGGCAGGGTTTGCCAGCCAATTGGCTGGCAGTTCGATTGTCTGGACGAACGTCCACCCCGTCAGCACGACCAGCAGAAACAGCGCGATGCTGAACACCCATCCGGCCTGCCTCGGCTCTCCAAACAGCAGTCCCGCAATAATGGCCAGGGCAAACATCCCGATCGCCGCGAAGGCGAAAGGAAACGGCGTGACGCTTCCGAACGGAATGAGCGTCAATATTACCAGGCCAATGAAGGCAAAGAGGATCGTCTCCCGTAAGACCTGCGCGTTGATGAGTTTGGATAACATTTGGTTCGCTCACCAGCAGCGCAACGAGAGAGATACAACCATTACGGTTAATATACTCGTACTAACATAAGTTGCATATCAAACGCTTGCGTGTTAAAGTGCAACAGAATTCCACATCGTTTAAAATTGTCGCGAAAGGCTTAAGCCAATCGCGACCAGCCCCGATTATGCTCCGTCAAGCAGCAGAAACGGGACAGACGTTCTGTGCCCAATACTTGGCAGATCACTAATCCGCCATGCCATTGACTGAGAAAAAAGGCAAGCCTGATCTCAATCGGTTGCCCTGAACGGGGATTAAGAGATGAAGAAGACGTTCGTTACACTTCTGGCGCTGGCTTTTACAGCAGCGAATGCCTGCTCTGCATTTGCCGCCGGCCCCGCAGGTTTCGCTCGCGGCCTGACCAGCACTTCGGCAGTGAGCTTTATCTCTGAAAAAGGAACGATCATCCCGCCTTTCGCCCAGGTGCTGTTCTGCGCCCAGAACCCTGCCGAATGCCGCGACAACAATGGTTTGTCGGTCCTCGCGCTGACGGACAAGGATATGCTGCAGTTGAAGGATGTGAACAACTCCGTCAACCGTACGATGATCGGCAGGAACGATCCCCGCAACGAACTTAACGGTGATGTCTGGAAGGTGAATGTCCGCAGCGGCGACTGTGAGGATTTTGCGCTGACCAAGCGCAGCCGGCTGATGGCAATGGGCTGGTCGTCGCGCGCTTTGCGGATTGCGACGGCGTACACGCCCTCCGGCGAAGGGCACGCCGTTCTTGTCGTCAGAACCGACAAGGGCGACCTGGTGCTCGACAACAGGAAAAGCAGCATCAAGAACTGGCGCGATACCGATTTGCGCTGGGACAAAATCCAATCGGATACCGACCCCTACGTCTGGTATCGCCTGTAAAAACGGGCGCGGCTGGAGCAAGTCCGGCAAGGCTGTGAAGTGCCTGAGCCGCCGCAATGCCTACATCTAAATAATAAAATCCACCCGTTCCGGGTTGAAGTCGAGCCGCTCCGATGCGCGGCTCGACTTGTCATATCTTCCACACAAACCTATGTTTTTGCTGTCGACAGGGCAGCCGGCGCGGGTCGCAGCGCCCTGAGTTGGAATTCCGATTTGGGCCACCAGGCGATCTTCGATGTTGTCTTTTCGGCCAGATTCAGTATGACGGGGCCCATGCTGCGACGCAGCATGACGTTCTACTCTAATGATTTGAGGGAAATATGCGCATCACGATGATTGGATCAGGCTATGTCGGCCTCGTTTCAGGCGTTTGCTTTGCGGATTTCGGCCACGACGTCATCTGCGTCGACAAGGATCTGAGTAAGATCGAGGCCCTTCGCGAAGGCCGCATTCCGATTTACGAGCCAGGTCTCGATCAGCTGGTCGCCGAAAACACCAGCACCGGCCGCCTGTCCTTTTCGACGGATGTCGGCGAAAGCGTTCGTGGCGCCGACGTCGTGTTCATCGCGGTCGGCACGCCCTCCCGCCGGGGCGACGGCCATGCCGATCTCTCCTACGTCTATGCGGCTGCACGCGAGATCGCCACCTATGTGGAAGGCTTCACCGTCGTCGTCACCAAGTCGACGGTGCCGGTTGGCACCGGGGATGAGGTCGAGCGCATCATCCGCGAAACCAATCCAACAGCCGATGTCGCCGTTGTTTCCAATCCCGAGTTCCTCCGCGAGGGCGCGGCGATCGAAGATTTCAAGCGCCCCGACCGCATCGTCGTCGGCCTGAACGACGACCGGGCCCGCGAAGCCATGACCGAAGTCTATCGTCCGCTTTATCTCAATCAGGCGCCGCTGGTCTTCACCTCCCGCCGCACCTCCGAACTGATCAAATATGCTGCCAACGCCTTCCTCGCGATGAAGATTACCTTCATCAACGAGATCGCCGATCTCTGCGAGCGGGTTGATGCAAATGTCCAGGACGTTTCGCGCGGCATCGGTCTCGACGGCCGTATCGGCGCCAAGTTCCTGCACGCCGGTCCGGGTTACGGCGGCTCGTGCTTCCCCAAGGACACGCTGGCTCTGGCCAAGACCGCGCAGGATTTCGACGCGCCGGTCCGTCTCATCGAGACGACGATCTCGATCAACGACAACCGCAAGCGGGCGATGGGACGCAAGGTGATTTCGGCGGTCGGCGGCGACATTCGCGGCAAGAAGATCGCGATTCTCGGCCTGACCTTCAAGCCGAACACCGACGACATGCGCGACAGCCCGGCAATCGCCATCATCCAGACCCTGCAGGACAATGGAGCCCAGGTGGTCGGCTACGATCCCGAAGGCATGGATAACGCCCGCAAGGTCATCGAGAACATCGAGTATGCGAGCGGCCCCTATGAAGCAGCCGCTGGCGCGGACGCGCTGGTCATCGTCACCGAATGGAACCAATTCCGTGCGCTCGATTTCAATCGCCTGAAGCAGTCGATGCGGGCTCCGGTCCTGGTCGACCTGCGCAATATCTACCGCAGCGACGAGATCCACAAACACGGTTTCACCTATACCGGCATCGGCACCAATCTCTTCCAGGAAACGACCAACTCCTGATAAGGTCTGCAGAGATCCAACATCCTGACGCCGCGGAACATAAAGTCCGCGGCGTTTTTTATGCATGGCGTGCGGAAGTCTGCAGCGGCTCCGGGACAATGACATGGGTGTAAACCAGCAAAGCGCATCGTCGGACACCGCCGATTATCGGACGACACCTCGCCCTCCTCTTCTACAGGATTCCGACGCGCGTCCCTTTGATCGTCAGCACTGTCAGGCGGCCCGTCGCCGAAACCGCGGTGTCGATTCCGATGCGTTGCGGACCGAATGTCGGGATTCGCGCCGGAGTGTGTCCGTGGATCACCAGCACAGGAAGCTGCGGCCCTTCGTCGAGAAAGGGCTGCCGGATCCACATAAGGTCGCTGTCCTTTTGTTTCTTGAGATCGACGCCGGGTCTGACGCCCGCATGGACAAAGACGACCCTTCCCATCTGCAGCAAGATCGGCAGCGACTCCAGGAATTGGATATGCCGCTCCGGTATCATGTTGTGGATGACGCGGGCGATCATTTCGTTTCCAGCCGCCGATTGCAGCAAATGCTCGATGTCGATGCCATATGAATTCAGCGTCTCCGTCCCGGCAAAACCAAGCCATTCCAGAAGGCGCGTCGGCTTGCGATAGAGCTTCACCAGCTCCGAATCGTGATTGCCGCACAGGGCGATACGCTGAAATCCCGGCGGCGGCGGCTTGCTCAGGAATTCCAGCACTGCGCTCGAATCCGGCCCGCGATCGACATAATCGCCGAGCAGGAGAATGAGTTTCGGCCCCGGAATGCGTTCGGCATCCGCTTCGATGCGGCGATGCGCCTCGACGAGTTCGCTATAACATCCGTGGACATCGCTCATCGCATAGACCGCGGCGAAATCGCCTTCGGCATATGTCAGCCGAGCGCGCTTTTTATGGCTGCCAGTCAATATCGGTATCTGTTGTCGCCACGGGACGAGATAGTTAAACATGTAACCCATTTGTGAAACCCGGCCGTGTGGCGGGCTGTCGGATCTGATCCATTTCTCACCCATTGCCGCAACGGCACGAAGTTTAGTGATCATAAGAAGTTGGCCTGAACGCGGCCCCGTCGACATCGTAGCTGGAACCTATTGCCACATTCAAAACGACGGACCCATCGCCCTTTTGCTGAACCGCCTGCGCCAGGCTCGCCTGGCTGGTCGCGGCTGCGCGTCCGGCACATCGGGCAATGACCATCGTCCATCCTCGTCGCGCCCGGTGGAAAGCGCAAGCGTCTCCTGCGCCGTCGCCATCCGGGCGTCAAGCGCTTGAACGATTTTCGCATCGTGATGACCGACGAGAATGCGAGGAATCTCGCCTGCCGATCGGTTGTCGACGGCACGTGGTCAGGGTTCCTCACGCCGCTCGACGGGCATAGCAAAACGGCTGCCACGAACAAAGCACGTCGTATTGATCCATAATAGAGAAGATGTTTCGATTAATATTTCCAAGTCCCTTATTTAGGCTGGTTAACGGTTGATTAATCCTGTGTTTCTTTACCAGATTCTTCAAAATTTAGCTGCATTACCCAATATTTCTTCACTTGGAAGAACCGGAGACTGTTAATTTTCCACAGGCGGGGCCTTCGAAAAAGCTGCATTAATCAACTAAAACGAGAGGTGCCAGGAAAAAATGAACGTTAAAGCAGATCACTCTTGACGACCTTGCGACACCGCATAAAGATGGCGCGTTGCGAGCGCGAATGACATTGTTGATCCAGAATCTCAGATCCAAAACTGCGGGGTGCAAAGTGGAAACTGCGGTTGATTCGAAACTTATCGAGGCGATTACTTACGACGAAGACAGCCGGCATCTACGGGTCTATCTGACCAACGGTCAGAGGAGAGAATATGAAGGGGTTCCCAAAGGTGTCGTCGTCGGCTTGACGATGGCGGAGTCACCGGGGAATTTCTATATGAAGGCAATCAGGGGCAAATATCCTCCTCGTCCCTAGAACAGGATGATATTTGTCCCGGTCGGCCTCAATTAAAGAGTTAGAGCACTTTTGGTGGCATCCCTATTGTCGATGCCAGATCGTCGTTTGAGCCGAGATGCGGGACCGGTTTTCGCCGGCCCCGCAATTCGGCTGTCGCCGTTGGCGGCGCAATCGATCAATAACTGATGAAGAAATCGCGAATTGCATCGATTTCGAGCGGCGCGATCTCATGGCCACCGGGATGCCAGACTGTGCCGACCTCGGCGCCGCGGCCTTTCAAGTACTGCGACAATGCTTCGGTCACGGCCATCGGAGCGATCGGATCCCGCCGTCCGGCCGTCACCAGCACCTTTCTTCCCGCAAGCGTCGAGCGAGCTTCCGGTTGAAACGGAATGAGCGGGTGCATCAACACCGCCAGGTCGAAGATACCCTTCTCGATCAGCACATTGGCAAGAATATTGGCGCCGTTCGAAAAGCCCAGGCCAACAATACGGGAAGCCTGGTACTCGTCAGCGGCTGCCTTGACATAGGCGGCCATCTTCTCCGTCGCCCGTGAAAGGTCGGCCATGTCGTAGACCCCCTCACCGCTGCGCCGGAAGAACCGCGCAGCACCATGTTCGGAAACGTCGCCGCGAGGAGCAAGAACCGTTGCTTCCGGCAGCAGCTGTCGGCCGAAATCAAAGAGCTGGTTTTCGTCGCCGCCGGTGCCGTGCAACACGATCAGAAGCGGTTTGCCGGGTGCGCCGGCATGCAGCCGGTGCACATATCCAGTTTCGGTCATATCGCCTCTCCTTACGCCTCGAGCGGCTGCAGGTGCTGCTCGAGCAGCGCGCGGAGATGGGCGTGCTGCTGCGGCAGCTTCAGGGCCTCGCCGAGATGGGCCGTATCCTCGTCCCGGTTGAAGCCGGGTTCATTGGTCGCGACCTCGAACAGAACGCCACCCGGCGTACGGAAATAGATCGCCCAGAAATAATCTCGGTCGATCACCGGGGTCACCTGATAGCCGGTGTCCATCAGCGCCTTGCGCACTTCGAGCTGGTTTTCACGGTTTTCGACCGCGAAAGCGACATGGTGGACGGAGCCGGCGCCGGGAAGCGCTCGGGCAATGCTCGGCATGGTCTCAAGGTCGATCAGATGCGCGCCGTTGCCATCAGGCTTGATCAGCCGTTTGACCCCGTCCCTTTCCTCGGCGATCTCATAGCCCATGAACCTCAGCAGTTCGGCCGTGGCGCCGTCATCCCTCAGCCGCATGGCGACGGAGTGGAAGCCGCGGATCGCATGATCCTCACTGATGCCGCCATGCGTCCAAGGCTGTCGGCCGTCGTCCTTGACCTCGACGAGCGCGAAGCCGTCGCCATCGGGACCGGAGAAGTTCAGACGCTTTTCGCCGAAGCTCTCCTCAGCCTTCAGGCCGCCGACACCGAGCGCGGCAAAGCGATCGCTCCAGAAGCCGAGCGAACCTTGCGGAACGGAAAACACCGTCGTACCGACCTCACCGGTGCCGGGCCGCCCCTGCGCCATTTTCGGAAACGGGAAGTAGGTCATGATCGTGCCTGGCGCACCGGTCTCGTCACCATAATAGAGATGATAGACATCGGGGGCGTCGAAATTCACCGTCTTCTTGACGCGGCGAAGGCCGAGCGCATGGGTAAAGAACTGATTGTTGGTGCGGGCGTCCTCCGCCATCGACGTGACGTGGTGCAGACCCTTGATTTGATCGAGCATGTGAGACCCCTTTTTTGCCCGCCGCTTGCGGGCTTTCGATGGATCATAAATGCGCTCGGTCATGCCTCCGGAATAGACCTGCAGACCAAAACGCATTGTCTCCTTTTTGTGAACGCTGATCCATGCGCGTTCACTTTAAGAACAATGAGGATCGACCGGTAGCCGCCAGTCGATCGGCGCGCGCCCGCGCGACTGCAGGAAGGCATTCGCCTTGGAAAAATGCTTGCAGCCGAAAAAGCCATTATGGGCTGAAAGCGGCGACGGATGCGGCGCCTTGAGCACCATATGCCGCGCCGTATCGACAAAGGCCGCCTTGCGCTGGGCATAAGAACCCCAGAGCATGAAGACGACGGCTTCGCATTCGTCGTTGACCTTGCCGATGACGGCATCGGTGAAGCGCTCCCAACCCTTGCCCTGATGGGCAGCCGCCTGCCCTTCCTCGACTGTCAGCACGCTGTTCAGCAGCAGCACGCCCTGCCGTGCCCAATGCTCGAGAAAACCGTGGCGCGCCGGCGCTATACCGAGATCCGTCTCCATCTCCTTGTAGATATTGACGAGCGAGGGCGGTATGCGCACGCCGGGCCGGACGCTGAAACATAATCCATGCGCCTGCCCTAGCCCGTGATAGGGATCCTGACCGAGGATGACGGCCTTGACGTTGGCGATCGGTGTCAGATCAAGAGCTCGGAAATATTCGCTGCCTTTGGGAAATATCTGTTTTCCGACCTGCTTCTGCGCGACCAGGAAAGATTTGAGCTGCTGCATGTAGGGGCTTGAAAACTCCCCCTCGAGGGCGGACTTCCAGCTCTCCTCGAGACTGACGGATGTATCGCTCATCAGCAAAACCTTCGACATAGGACAAAACAATGGACATACGGTTCTAACAAAATAGGCTGACGCCGCAATGCCTGTCGGTCTCATGGCGGCTCCGCCCATCGAAACCCGGCGAGTGAGCGCAAACCTTGTAGGTTCTTCACCGCCCGTTTAACTATAAGCCCGCTTCGGTATTTACGCCGGCTGGCGGGCTGAGTAGAACTTTGAACGTGACAATCGGAGCTTGTCTTCATATGAAATTCGGCACGAGCGGCCTTCGCGGACTTTCAGTCGATCTCAAAGGACGCGCCTCCGCCCTCTACGCCACCGCATTCGGCAAATATCTGCTGGAGACCGGCAAGGCACGGGCCGGCGACATCATTCTGATCGGACGTGACTTTCGCGATTCAAGCCCTGAAATTTCGGCGAATTGTGCCGGTGCGCTGACGGCACTCGGTTTCCGTGTCTTCGACTGCGGCAATGTGCCGACGCCGGCCCTCGCGCTTTATGGCCTCGAAAGCAAGGCCGCCTGCCTGATGGTCACGGGCTCGCATATACCGGCGGAGCGCAACGGCATCAAATTCTATCGCCCGGACGGCGAGATCGACAAATCGGACGAGGCGGCGATCACCGCACAGGCAGCCGAGATCGAACGAAGCGGCAAAGCACTCGTCGAGGCGCCGGCCAAGATGGAAGATCATGAGGCGATCTGCCGGCAGCTGTTTTTCGAACGCAATACGGCCCTGCTTCCGCAAGGTGCGCTATCCGGGCTGAAGATCGGCGTCTACCAGCACAGTACGGTGGCTCGCGACCTGCTGATCGACGTTCTCGCCCACTACGGTGCCGAGATCACCGCCCTCGGGCGTTCGGAGAGTTTCATACCGGTCGACACGGAAGCCGTTTCCGACGAGACGATCGCGCTGATGAGGCGCTGGGTCTCCGAGCATAAATTCGATGCAATCGTTTCGACCGACGGCGACGGCGACCGCCCCCTGGTCGCGGACGAAACCGGCGCGCCCCTGCGCGGCGACCTTCTCGGCCTTGTCGCCGCCAACTTCTTGCGGGCCCGCACGGTGGTAACGCCCGTGACCTCCAATTCCGGCATCGAGTCCGCCGGCACTTTCACCGTCAGGCGCACGCGTGTCGGCTCGCCCTTCGTCATATCAGGCATGGAAGAGGCGGTGGCAGCCGGCGAAGATAATGTCATGGGCTTTGAAGCCAATGGCGGCCTACTGACCGCAACCACCTTCGACGTCAATGGCCAAAACCTGCGCCCCCTGCCGACGCGTGACTGTTTTATTCCCATGCTCGCAATCCTGTCGCTCGCCGCCGCTCGCAGGCAGCCGCTTTCTGCCGTTGCCGCCTCTTACAAGCTGCCGTTCGCCGCCGCCGATCGTCTGGAGAATTTCCCCGTCGAGACGAGCGCGGCTTTGATGGAACATCTGCGCGCCTCGGATGAAAATCTTGCCTCTTTCCTGCAGCCGATCGGCGCGGTAGCGACAAAATCCGACATCGATGGGCTTCGGGTGACATTGAGGGATGGCCGGATCATCCACTTCCGCCCGTCCGGCAATGCTCCCGAAATGCGCTGCTACGTGGAGGCAGGGAGTGAATCCGCGGCCCTCGACCTGCTGCACAGCGGCCTCGACAGGATAAGAGGCTGGGCAGCCGCCCGCTAACATGCAACGAATAAGCCGTTTATTTCAAGGAACCCGCCTATGACGCAGAAAATCGTTCCCGTGATCATGGCCGGCGGCAAAGGCACGCGCCTCTGGCCGCTTTCCCGCGCCACCGCGCCGAAACAATTCATCCAGTTCGTAGGCGACAAGACGCTGTTTCAGGATACGCTCGAACGCGTTTCCGATCCCGAGCTCTATGAAGCCCCGATCATCGTCACAAATGAAGACTTCCGCTTTCTGGTCGCCGAGCAGGCACGCGAGCTCGCCCGTCCGCTCGCCGCCGTCCTGCTCGAACCGGTTGCCCGCAATACTGCCGCGGCGGTCGCGGCCGCAGCAACGCTGGCCGCCGACCTTTTCGGCAAGAATGCCATCATCCAGATGCTCGCTTCCGATCACGAGATTCTTGCCGATAAGAGCTATTTCGACTGTATCCGCATCGCCCGCGAGGCGGCTGCCGACGGCAGGCTTGTCACCTTCGGGATCAACCCGACCGAACCGGCGACGGGTTACGGCTATATCGAGATCGGCGACGCGCTGGAGAACGGCGCTCACAAGGTGAGCCGCTTCGTCGAGAAACCGGCGCTGGAAGAAGCCCAGCGGATGCTCGCCGACGGCGGCTTTTACTGGAATTCGGGCATCTTCATGTTCCCGGTAACGGAACTTCTTGCCGAGCTTCAGGAATATGCACCGGAGGTGCTCAAAGCCGCAAGCAAGGCTGTTTCCAAGGCAAGCCGCGACCTCGACTTCACCCGACTCGATGCCGACCATTTCGCCAAGAGCCCTGACATATCGATCGATTATGCGATCATGGAAAAGACTTCGAAGGCAGCCGTCGTTCCCTCGCCGTTCCGATGGTCCGATATGGGCAGCTGGGATGCCGTGTGGAAATCGGGAAAGCGCGACGATAACGGCAATGTCGCGGCCGCGAATACGACCGTGGTCAATACCCGCAATTCGCTGGTCATGACCCATGGCGTGCATCTTGCCGTCCAGGGCATGGAGGATGTCGCCGTCATCGCCAGCGAGGACGCGGTCTATGTCGGACGGCTCAAGGACAGCCAGAATGTCGGACAATTGGTCAAGATGCTGGCCTCCTCTTCGGCGACAGCGAAGTTCACCGAAACGCATCCGACGTCCTACCGCCCCTGGGGCGGCTATACCTCCATCTTCAACGGCGACCGCTTTCAGGTGAAGCGCATCTTCGTCACGCCCGGCAAGAAGCTTTCGCTGCAAAAACACCACCACCGCTCCGAACACTGGGTCGTCGTCAAGGGAACGGCCGAAGTGACGGTTGGTGAGAATGTGCGCATGCTGCGCGAGAACGAAAGCGTCTACATTCCGCTCGGCGAAGTCCATCGTCTCGCCAATCCCGGCAAAATCCTCCTCGAACTCATCGAGGTACAGACGGGCTCCTATCTCGGCGAGGATGACATCATCCGCATCGTCGACGAGTTCGGAAGAACGTGAGGCAGGCTTCGGAACGGCCGGCGGGCTCAAGACAACTCGCCGCCGGTTCCGTCCCGATCAGCATTGCTGTTGAATTTTCTCTCGGGATTCTCGTAGAATGAGGACGCCGACCGACATGACCGGAGATATCCCCTGATGCGTATCCTGCCCGCCCTCGCCGGATTTCTTTCACTCATGCTGCCGGTCATGGCGTTCGCCCAGACAGCGAATATGCGCGTTGCAAGCGAGGCCGAAATTCGCCAGCACCTGCCCGGCACGGCGGAGCTGAAAGAAAGCAGCAACGGCTACGAATATCGCGAGGGCAACGAGAATGGCTACAAGATAGAAAACGGCCAGGTCTGCGTTCTGTTTCCCAATAAGTCGAAGGATTGCGTCAGCGTGAAAACCGATGGCAAGACCTTCCAGATGATCGACCGGAAAGGCGGCCGAACGCGATTCTGACTTGCCGCATGCGTCACCTCACCGGTGACGTTTCATGGTCGAGAGCGAATTCGGCGATCAGACCGGAATGGTTTGAGCCGAGATTGTCGTCGATACGTTTGAGCGAGATCAGCCGAAGCGGCGCCCGCGCGAATATGTGGTCGATGGCGATCCCGAAGGCACCTGCTGCGATCGGCCATGTTGCCGGTTCAGGTGCAAGCGTCTTCAGTTTCTGTTCGCGGAGAAGACCCTGGATGCTGGGCGCGATGGCCGACGAATTGAAGTCGCCGGACAGCACCAGAGGGCCGGAAATCGAACCGAGCGCCTTGCCGAGGTCATCCAGTTCGCCCATCTGGTAGTCGTCGTAATAGGGTTTCGACAGATGCGCCGACACGAGATTGATGGCTTGGCCGCCGAAGTCGACGCTTGATACCACCAACCTGTCTTTCCTGAGACTGCCAATACTTGCGACCTGCCGCATCACGAACGGCCGTTTGGACAGGACCAGCGTATCACAGCTATCTTTGCCGTTGTCGCAGCCGATATGGTAGGGATAGGCCTTGAACAATCGCTGCAGATGAAATGTCAGCGGCTTGGCTTCCAGCAAATTGACGACATCGGCGTTCGAAGCGATCACCATGTCGGCAAGGGCCGTCGAGTTTTTCCAATTGTCGATGGCGATGTTGAACGACATCAGACGGAAAAGCGGCGCGGCACCCGACCGCTGGTCATCCTGTGCAAATTCGCGCAGCATGGCGAAACCGTGAGCGGTGAGAAAAAGCGAGGCGAGCAGAAGAACCAGGCCGTAGATCTGCCTCTTGACTGCTAGGATGACGAGACTGGCGGCAACAAAGATGACGCCGAGATGAATCTGAAAGCTGTAGACAAAGGACAACAGCCAGAAGTTCGTGACATAGCGCAGCGACACGATCGCAATGGCAAGGGTCAGAAATCCGCAGAGAATCCAATAGATTACATCTCGCATCGATCCTGATTCCGCTTGCCGACGACTGGGCGGGCATAACATGCAGGCCGGCATGTTGCAATGCAGCATGACAATCGGACGCTCATCCCGGCAGATGAGCAATATCGATGGCATCCGCCAAGTAGACTGCGCCGACGCCTGTGAAACCCGCATGGGTGCCGCAGTCTTCTCCCTCAAAGACCTATCGACTCGGCCTCTTCTTATCTTGTAAGGGGGGTCACGTGATACGGAATCGGCTCTTTGCCATCGGCAGGGGGCCAAGAAAAGGTGGGAATGCGCTACTTCATTACAGGGACGGCCGGTTTCATCGGTTTTCATCTGGCCAGGCGCCTGCTGCAGGAGGGGCACAAGGTAACGGGCTTCGACGGCCTCACTCCCTATTACAACGTCAAGCTCAAGGAGATGCGCCATGCGGCCCTCTCCCAGTTCCCGGCCTTCAAACCGGTCATCGCAATGCTCGAGGACCGGCCGGCGCTAGAGGCGGCTGTCCTCACGGCCAAGCCGGACATCCTGATCCACCTCGCCGCACAGGCCGGCGTCCGCTACAGCCTGGAAAATCCCGAAGCCTATCTACATTCGAACGTCGAAGGCTCGTGGAACATCATGGAAATCGCCCGGCGGGTCGAAGTCCGCCATCTGATGCTGGCCTCGACATCATCGATCTATGGCGCCAACGCGACCGTCCCCTTCCGCGAGACCGATCGCGCCGACGAGCCGCTGACCATTTACGCCGCGACGAAAAAATCGATGGAGCTGATGGCGCACAGCTATGCCCATCTTCACAAGATTCCGACGACGGCCTTCCGCTTCTTCACCGTCTACGGCCCATGGGGCCGGCCCGATATGGCACTGTTCAAATTCGCCAAGAACATGCTCGAGGGCCAGCCGATCGAGATCTACGGCGAAGGCAATATGAGCCGTGATTTCACCTATATCGATGACCTCGTCGAAGCGATCGTCAGATTGTCGGCAATTGCGCCCCGCGAGGAAAATCGCCTCAACGACGCGGCGGTCGAAACGCTTTCGCGCCAGGCGCCCTTCCGCGTCGTCAATATCGGCGGTGGCCAGCCGGTCAGCCTGATGGATTTCGTCGAGACGGTAGAAAAGGCACTCGGCCAGCCTGCCATTCGCCAGATGCTGGCGATGCAGAAGGGCGATGTGCCGCGCACCTTCGCCGCCCCCGATCTGCTTGTCGCGCTGACGGGCTACAAACCGGCAACGACCTTGGACGTCGGCGTCAAGGCTTTCGTCGAATGGTATCTCGATGTGCGCGGCCAACTCGACGGCTGACTTAGGTCGCTCTGGAGGATGCGAGGCGCTTTAACGGAGGAGCGCAGCCGCCTGCACCGCCTCTAAAGCCTTCGAAACCATATAGTCGACGACGACCGTCAGGTTCTGTGCATAGGTTTTGAGTTGGTAACCTTCGCCTTCGACCGCCGCCGGACTGCGCAGAACGAAGGGTACACCCGGCCGTACGAATCCGGCGCGCGTCGTCCGCGGAACCTCGGGCGCGTAGCCGATGGCGGAGGTGTACATCAGGTCGCGTGCGAGGCTGGCGGGGCCGACGGCGAAGGCCGGCCCGGCAGCGGCATTGACGGTCAAAGTCAAGGCGATGGCGGCAAGTGTTCTATGCATGTCGAGTCCCCATTTGTGGATCGGCGGGCTTTCGCTCCGTTCGGTTCCAAACGATCGACGCGTCTGTCCACGCCTCGGCCGCTTTCATGAGACCACTCTACACGCCAGGATTTGCAGTGCTTTTAAGCTGATCGGTCAAATTTTACGAAATTTGACTTTCTCCGGCTTTCCAGGATTTGAGGACCGCACAGCGCCCCGCACCCATGGCGAGCGCCTCCGCCGGCCGATACGCCGCGACCAACACGCAATGCCAATGATGTGAACGCTGGCCCGCAGTCTACAGAATGCGATCCAGCTTCTTGTTGATGTGCAAATTGGGCATCAATCCCGCACTCTGGGCAGCATGATAGGACTCTCGCGCCGCGTCGAACGAGATCGACCACATAATGGCGCTCAGCAGGAGCGCGATAATATAGATTTGGATACGCATCGCATTTGGCGATACGGAAGGAGCAAGGCAGTTTTGTGTCAAAAAATGAGCGTATAACGAGAAAAACGGCGGGATAGTCATTCCGCGGCGGACGACCCCAGACATACTAGTGTCGAAATTAGCGATGCCACAGCGCTACTGTTAGCAGCCACCCCAAGCTCCCTGAGAGGTCCGTTTGCACGGGCTTCATTGCTTTTCCCTGCCGGCACATCTTTGCCGATCTGAAAATCTCGACTGGCTCGAGCAGGAAAGCTCGGTCTGCCCCGCAACCTCCCCGTCCTTTACCACCGCCTCCCAGGATCCGTTCCCTCTCCCGTCAAAACGCATCCCGATATATATCATTCGATTGACTGATTTTTACGTTGGTGCTATAAATTCGTCATGACCCAGAACAACGATACCCAAAACCCACCAACCTCCGCCCGCGCCGAGATCGCGCGCCAGAAGATGCTAACGGCCGCTCTCGACGTATTCGGGCGCTACGGCTTCGATGGTGCTTCGACCCGCCAGCTGACAGAAGCGGCCGGCGTCAACCTGCAGGCAATCCCCTATTATTTCGGCAGCAAGGAAGGCCTCTACATCGCCACCGCCGAATATCTGATGACGCGGATCGACGCCCATGTCAGCGGCATGCGGGCACGCATCGGTGCGCATCTGATGGCGCTCGACGCGGCCGGCGAACCGCTCGGCGAAGCCCAGGCGCGCGCCTTCCTCACCGAAGTTCTCCAGACCATGGTGACGCTCTTCGTCGCAAAGGAATCCGAACCCTGGGCCCGCTTTCTGATCCGCGAGCAGATGGAGCCGACCGAGGCTTTCAGGCGGGTCTATCAGGGCATGATGAGGCCGATGATCGAGATGGGTCGCCGGCTCGTCGGCGCCATTCTGCGCGAGGATCCGGCGTCCGAACATGTGCGCCTGCGCACCTTCAATCTCGTCGGCAGTATCCTCATCTTCCGCTTCGCCCATGCTTCCGTGCTCGCGCAGATGGAATGGGAGACCTTCGGCCCCGAGCAGGTGGAGATCTTGCGGCGCCTGGCCGCCGAACTGGCCGAAGTCATAGGTCAGCCGAAAGGCGGTGCAGCATGAAACGCATCCTTCCCCTCGCCATCCTTATCCTCGTCGCCGGCGGCGCTGCCGCATGGTGGTACGGTGTACCCGAGAAGCTCGGCTGGCTGCCCGAAGCCCGCCGCGAATTCGTCCTTTACGGCAATGTCGATATCCGCCAGGTCTCGCTCGGCTTTCGCGTCAGCGGCCGCCTCTCCGAGCTCCGCGTCGACGAGGGCGATGTCGTCAAGAGGGATGCGGTCCTGGCGAAGCTCGACGCCGCGCCCTATGAGTTCGCCGTCCGCTCGGGCGAGGCCAATGCCGCAGCCCTTCGCGCAACGCTCGACAAGCTGAAGGCCGGCCCGCGGCCGACCGAAATCGCCCAGGCGCGTGCCGCCTATGACGAGAGCCTCGCCGATCTTGAAAACGCCAACCTCGCCTATGAACGCGCCCGCCAGCTTCGCCCGCAGGGCACGATTTCCGAGGCGAGCCTCGATCAGGCGACCGCTGCAAAGGCAATGGCCGCCGCCCGCTCCCAGTCCGCCAATGAGGCGCTGAAACTGCTTGAGGAAGGCTCGCGCGTCGAGGATATCGCCGCCGCCGACGCCCAGCTGAAGGCCGCCGAGGCAACCCTCGCCTCGGCCCGCACCTCGCTCGCAGATACCGAGCTGCGTGCGCCGAACGATGGCATCATCCTCTCCCGGGTGCGCGAGAACGGCGCGATCGTATCGCCGGCCGATACCGTCTTCGTGCTCTCCCTGACCGAGCCCGTCTGGGTGCGCAGCTACGTCGCCGAGCCCGATCTCGGCCGCATCCATCCCGGCATGAAGGTTTCCGTCGCCTCCGATACGGCGCCGGAAAAGCCCTATGAGGGAACGATCGGCTTCATCTCGCCGGTTGCCGAATTCACCCCGAAATCGGTGGAGACGCCGGAGCTCAGGACCGATCTTGTCTATCGCCTGAGGATCGTCATCGACAAGCCTGGCCCGGATCTGCGCCAGGGCATGCCGGTCACGGTGCGGCTTTCCCAGCCTGCGGCGCGCGGACAATGACCGCCGCAGGGCCCAGGGACGACGACAGGCCATTCGTCCGGATCGATGGCGTCACCAAGCGGTTCGGCGATGCGCCTCCGGCCCTCGACGCCATCTCCGGTGTGATCGGCGGCGGTGCGATCACCGGCCTCGTCGGCCCCGATGGTGCCGGCAAGACGACATTGATCCGCCTGATGACCGGCCTGATGCTGCCGGACACAGGCAGCGTGGAAGTTCTCGGCTTCGACACCAGGAAGAATGCCGCCGGTATCCAAGCGGCGATCGGCTACATGCCGCAGCGCTTCGGCCTCTATGAGGACCTCTCGGTGCTGGAAAACCTCAATCTCTACGCCGATCTGCGCGGCTTGCCGAGGAGCGAACGCGCCGGCGTCTTCGACGAGCTGCTGACGTTCACCGACCTCAAGCGCTTCACCGGCCGGCTCGCCGGCAAGCTTTCCGGCGGCATGAAGCAGAAGCTCGGCCTTGCCTGCGCGCTGCTGAAAAAGCCGCGCCTGCTGCTGCTCGACGAGCCAGGCGTGGGCGTCGACCCGATCTCGCGCCGCGACCTCTGGAAGATGGTCGAGAACCTGACGAAGGAAGGCATCGGCGTGCTCTGGTCGACCGCCTACCTTGATGAGGCGGAGGCCTGCGACCATGTGCTGCTCCTGAACCAGGGAAAGCTGCTCTTCTCGGGAAAACCTCTGGACCTGACCGAACGCGTCGGCGACCGGGTCTTCAGGGTTTCCGGCGTCACGGGACGCCGGCGGCAGGTGCTTGCCGAACTATTACAGGCTGATGGCGTCATCGACGGCGTGATCCAGGGCGAGGCGATCCGCCTGGTGGCAGCCAAGGACAAGAGGCCCGATATCGGCAAGGCCGGTGACGGCGCATCGCTTGCCCCTGCCCCGCCCCGCTTCGAGGATGCCTTCGTCGACATGCTGGGCGGCGGTCCCGGAGGCCGCTCCCGGCTTGCCGAGGCGCAAGAACCGCTGAAGGTCGAGGGCGACCGCCCGGTGATCGAGGCCAGGAGCCTCACCAAACGCTTCGGTGATTTCACCGCCGCCGACGACATCAGCTTCGATATCCGCCGCGGCGAGATCTTCGGCCTGCTCGGCCCGAACGGCGCCGGCAAATCCACCACCTTCAAGATGCTCTGCGGCCTGTTGAAACCGACCGGCGGCGAAGGCCGCGTCGCCGGTTTCGATCTTCGCCGTGATGCCGCGGAGGCCCGCAACCAACTCGGCTACATGGCGCAGAAGTTCTCGCTCTATGGCGATCTCACCGTCATGCAGAACCTCGAATTCTTCGCCGGCGTCTACGGCCTTCGCGGCCAGCGCAGACGCGAACGCATCGCGCTGATGGCTGATATTTTCGATTTCGGCCGCCATGCCCGCGAGGCCGCCAAGGACCTGCCGCTCGGCCTCAAGCAGCGCCTAGCGCTCGCCTGCGCCGTCATGCACGAGCCGCGCGCCCTCTTCCTGGACGAGCCGACCTCCGGCGTCGATCCGATCACACGGCGCGAATTCTGGACCCATATCAATGCGCTCGTCGAAAAAGGCGTCACCGTCCTCGTCACCACCCATTTCATGGATGAGGCCGAATATTGCGACCGCATCTCGCTGATCTATCGCGGCCGTTCAATCGCGCTCGGCTCGCCCGACGAGTTGAAGGCTCGCGTCGCGACCAGCGAGCAGCCGGACCCGACGATGGAGGATGCCTTCATCGCTCTGGTGCAGCAGTCGCAAGCGGAGGACGCGGCATGAGCCCTTCCTCCGGCCGGCTTCGGCGTCTTTTTGCCCTCGTGCGCAAGGAAAGCTTTCAGGCGATCCGCGACCCGAGCAGCATCCTCATCGCCTTCGTGCTGCCGCTGATCCTGCTCTTTCTCTTCGGCTACGGCGTCTCGCTCGATACCAGCCGCACCCGCATCGGCCTGGCGACCGAGGAGATGACGCCGCTGACGCAGGATCTTGCGGCCAGCTTCCGCGCCTCGCGTTATTTCGATGTGGCGATCGGCCGAGACCGGCGCCTGTTCGAGGAAGATCTCGTGATCGGCAAGGTCCGCGGCATCGTCGTCATTCCGGCCGATTTCACCACACGCTATACCGCCGGCAACCACCCCTCCATCCAGGTGATCGTCGACGGTTCCGATCCGAACACGGCCAATTTCGTGCAGAATTATGCGCAGGGTGCCGTTGCCAACTGGGAGCAGCAGCGCCAGGCGGACGTCGCCACCTCCGAAGCCACCATCGCGGTCGAGCAGCGCTTCTGGTTCAATCCGGAGCTGACCAGCCGCAATTTCCTCGTGCCGGGCTCGATCGCCATCGTCATGACGCTGGTCGGCACGCTTCTGACCTCGCTGGTCGTCGCCCGCGAATGGGAGCGCGGCACGATGGAGGCGATGATGGCGACGCCGGTAACCGCCGTCGAGCTGCTCGCCGGCAAGATCCTGCCCTATTTCCTGCTCGGCCTCACCTCGATGACGCTCTGCGTGCTGCTTGCGGTCTTTCTCTTCGGTGTGCCGTTCCGCGGTTCGGTCGCGGCCCTTTACGCCCTTTCGGCCGCCTTTCTGATACCGGCGCTCGGGCAGGGCTTGCTGATCTCGACGGCCACTAAGAACCAGTTCCTCGCCTCGCAGCTGGCGCTGATATCAGCCTTCCTGCCTGCCTTCCTGCTGTCGGGCTTCCTGTTCGAGATCAACTCCATGCCTGAGATCATCCAGTGGATCACCTTCATCGTGCCGGCGCGCTACCTTATCCCCAGCCTGCAGACCGTGTTCCTTGCCGGCGACATCTGGCCGATGTTCACCAAGGCAATCTCCGTCATGCTGACGATCGGCGCCATCATGTTCATGCTCGCCGCGCGTAGCACCCGAAAGAGGATCGGCTGAGATGGGATGGACAAGGCTTTACGCCCTCATCGTCAAGGAACTGCTCGCCGTGCTGCGCGATCCCAAGGGCCGCGCCATCCTCATTGGCCCGCCGATTGTCCAGCTTCTCGTCTTTTCCTATGCCGCCACGCTGGAAGTGCGCAATGTCGACCTCATGATCCTCAACCGCGACAGCGGCCATTGGGGCCAGGAACTGATCGAGCGCATCGACGGGTCGCCGACCTTTCGCAACATCGAATTCGCCGCCGATCAGGGCGAAGTCCGGGTGGCGATCGATAACCAGACGGTGATCGCCGCCGTCGAGATCGGCCCGGATTTTTCGCGCAATATCGAGGCGGGAACACCCGCCGATCTGCAGGTCGTGCTCGACGGCCGCCGCTCCAATGCCTCGCAGATCGTCGCGGGCTACCTCGCGCAGATCGGCGCGACCCTCGCCGCCGAGACGCCGGCGGGCAAGCGCGCCGGCACTGAGATGGTGTCGACGGTGCCCCGCAACTGGTTCAACCCGAACCTCACCTTCCAATGGTTCATGGTGCCGAACCTGATCGCCAGCATCGCGCTGCTGATCGGTCTGATCGTCACGGCCCTGTCGATCGCCCGCGAGCGCGAGCTCGGCACCTTCGACCAGCTGATGGTTTCGCCGCTGCGCATGCACGAGATCCTGATCGGCAAGCTGATCCCGCCGATGATGATCGGCCTGTTCCACATCACCGTCTATATCCTCGCCGCCGTCTTCCTGTTCGAGGTGCCGCTGCGCGGTTCGCTCTTGCTGCTTTACGGCAGCGCGATCTTCTATCTCGGCTCGGTCGCCGGCCTCGGCCTCTTCATTTCGGCACTGTCGATGACGCAGCAGCAGGCAATTCTCGGCGCCTTTCTGTTCATGGTGCCGGCCATGCTGCTTTCCGGCTTCGCAACCCCGATCGAGAACATGCCGGGCTGGCTGCAGCCGATAACCTTCATCAATCCGCTGCGCTATTTCCTGGTGATCGTCAAAGGCGTCTTCCTCAAGGATATCCCCTTGAGCGAGGTGATAAACCAGACGATCCCGCTGGCGCTGATCGCCGCCGTCACGCTCAGCGCCGCCGCGTGGCTCTTTCGCCGGCGGCTGGAATGAGGCGATTTCAGCCACCTCACAGAATGTGAACCGGGCTTCCAAAGCGTGAATCTCCTGCCGGAACATCGGCCAGGCGGCGTCGTTACCCAGACGCAACCCCAGCAAAGGAGAAGCAAAATGTACAAGATTCTACTTGTCTCCGGCGCCCTTGCGCTTTCGTCTTTCGCTACCAACGCTCTTGCTGACGGCGCTGTCACCGGTGCGGCCGGCGGCGCCATCACCGGCGCGATTGTCGGCGGCCCCGTGGGTGCTGCCGTTGGCGGCATAGCCGGCGGTGTCGCCGGCGCTGTCGTCGATCCGCCGCCGCGCGAGGTCGTCACCTACGTCCAGCAGCAGCCTGCCCCGACTGCCCGCGTGGTGGTTGAGGAGCCGATCATCGTCGGCAAGCCGCTCCCGGCCGATGTCGTCGTCACTCCGGTGCCCGATAACCCGAAATACGCCTACACGGTCATCAACAATCAGCGCGTGATCGTCGAACCCCGCACGCACCGCGTCGTGCAGGTCATCGAGTAATCAAGCGGCCGATGCCGCCCCTGCGGCTCGGCAACCTCCGGCCCCGCTTCGGCGGGGCCGCCTTTTGTACGTTTGCGCCAGTGGCCGAAAGGCAGCAACAGGACTACAACGAGCCGCGGCAGCCTGAATCCTGGCGGCAGCGCCTCTATCGGGATCTGTTCGCCGTACAGCTTGCCCTGTTTCAGCGATAGAATAGTCAGGGTTGAAAGCATGTGCCGATCCTTCATCCATCTCGATGGACGAGAGTGGTGCATGCAACGCGGCTGCGTCCTTAAAGGCTCTGCTAAAAGCTGCTAAAACTTCCAAAAACCTATGCGCGCGCCCGCATCCCGGCACGCGCCAGACCGTCCAGAACAGGCGCAAAGCGTCGCGGGTCTTTGGCCGGCTGCCCCGCCAGAATACTCTCCAGCGTAACGTCGGGCGCGATCGCTTCAAGTGCATGCAGGAACTGCCGCGCCTCGTTGATATGGCCGAGATGCGCATGCGCGGCGATCAGCATCCAATAGGTCGGATCGAAATGGGCATTGAGCGCCAGCGAACGCGATGCATAGGAAATTGCCGCCTCGTAATTGCCGCGGGTGAGCTCGGCCATGGCGATGGCGGTCAGCGAAAACCGCGCATCCGGGTCGCGCGGCCCCAGCCTCAAGGCGCGATGGAGGCGCTCGAGCGCCCGATCGATATCGCCGCAATGCAGGGCGGCGGTGCCGGAGCAGGCCGCGACGAAAAGATCGTTGGGATTGGCGGCCGCGGCCGCCTCCAGTACGGCCATGCCGCCTTCATAATCCTTGCCGGCCTGCACCAATGCCATGCCGCAATGGGCCATGACCCGGGGATCGCCGCCGCAGTGCTGGAGACCGCGCCGCGCGAGACTAACGCATTCTGCTACATCGTCCCTTCCAAGCCACGGCCAGCCCATGGCGATGCGATGTTCAAGCGCCCAGGCGGCATGCGACAGGATCATCGGATTTTCCGGCTCGATCGCCAGCGCCTGCTGCAGCAGACCATAGGCGACGGCATTATTTTCCATCGACTCATCGATGATCGCGGCGAGCGCACGCAGATAGAGGTCGTAAACCGCCAGGCTGTTCGGCCGGTCGCGCCGCGATCTCTGGATTTCGGCGACTTCGATCGTCGGTTCGACGGTCGAGGCGACCCGCTCGGTGATATGATCCTGAAAGGCGAACATGCCGCCGATGCCGTCTTCGAAATGATCGGCCCAGAGATTGGCCGCCGTCACGCCGTCGACCAGCTGCACGTTGATGCGCACCTGCGAACCTTCGCGCCGGATGCTGCCTTCGAGCACGTAGCGCACCCCGAGCTGAGCTGCGACCTCCCTGATGTCGATGCTGCGGCCCTTGTAGACGAACGCAGAGTTGCGCGAGACGACCGAAAAGGAACGGAAGCGCGCCAGCGCGGTGATAATGTCAGTCACCACGCCATCGGCGAAGTAATCCTGATCGGCATCGCCGCCGAGATTGACGAAGGGAAGAACCGCCACGGTCGGCGGCTGCGCCGATGCGGCCTCGTCCTGCCGCGGCAGACGATAGCCGACCCTGGGAACGGTGACGATCCAGTCCGTCCCATCGGCCCTTACACCGAGAAGCCTCCGGAGAGCGGCGATCTGGACGGTGAGGTTGCCTTCCTCGACGGCAAGCCCCGGCCAAGCCCGCTCCATCAGATCCGCTTTGGTAACGACCCGTCCCTCGGCTTCCAGCAGCAGACCAAGCAAGGCGGCCGGCCGCGGCCCTGTCGCAACAGGCTTGCCCTCCCGCCACAGGCTTCCTGTCCGGGGATCGTAAAGGAACGGAGCGAAGGAAAGCGTCGAGCTGCCCATGCGGAAGCATAACGCGAAAATTGATCAGATCGAAGTGGCTCGACCAGCTGCGAAGAAAAGTCATCGTCAGAACGGAACCTTACAGCTTTATGCCCTCTCCCAGGTTCAGGCCCGATAGGCGACGAGCACGGCGCCTCCGGCAATCATGATGACGCCGAGCCAGTTCGGCAGCGTCAGGCGTTCTCCGAGGAAAAGCACCGCAAAGACGGACACGAAGACGACGGACAGCTTGTCGATCGGCGCAACACGGGCAGCATCGCCGAGCTTCAGAGCCCGGAAATAGCAAATCCAGGATGCGCCGGTGGCAAGGCCCGAAAGCACCAGGAAGAACCAGCTCCTGCTCGACACCGAGGATGGCTCCTGCCAATTGCCGGTCACATAGATCATCACGCCCGCCGCCAGCAGGATGACGATGGTGCGAATGAAGGAGTCGGAATTCACGTTCTCGACGCCGACCTTGGCGAAAATCGCGGTGAGCGCCGCAAAGCCGGCAGAAAGAAGCGCCCAAAGCGGCCAGCTTGTGAGAAGGCTTTTCATACGGCTTGTCCCTGCCCCTCCGGCTCTTTCTCCAGCAGCATCAGACCTTCAGCTCGCGTCGCTCACGCTCGGTCACCATGGCGAGGTCGAGTACCTTCTGCAGGTTGGCGGCGTGGCGGAAATTGGGATCCGGCTGGATGCCGCTTGCCACCGCCTCGGCGAACCGCTGGTAGTTGGTCGGCACCGGCGTCACCTCGATCTCCCTCCAGGTGGCGGTCTCGGCATCCTCGCCGAGGCAGCCGCGCAATTCGGAACCGCCGGGGCGATGAATGACCTCGAGGCTGCCCTTTTCGCCATAGATGCGCAGCTTCAGCTCGTTCAGATGGCCCGTCGCCCAGCGGCTGGCATGGATGACGCCGAGCGCGCCGTTGGCGAAATCGACCGACATGGTGAAGCTGTCATTGGCGTCGAGCATATATTCGCCGATCTGGCCGCCGGGCGCCTTGTTGAAGGTCTTCAGCCGCGCAAAGACATGGTCGATGTCGGTCGCGGCGCCATAGGCGGCGAAATCGAGGATGTGGATGCCGACATCGCCGAGCACGCCATTCGAGCCGTGGCCGGTGGAAAGCCGCCACAGCCAGGTCGATTCCGTGCGCCAGTCGCCCCAGGCACGCGAGACGAGCCAGCTCTGCAGGTAGGAGGCCTCGACATGCTTGATCGTGCCGAGTTCGCCGGCGAGCACCATCTCACGGGCGCGCTGCAGCGGCGCGACATTGCGATAGGTGAGGTTGACCATGTTGATGACGCCGGCTTTTTCGGCCGCTTCCGTCATCTCCAGCGCCTTCGGATAGTTTTCCGCCAGCGGTTTCTCGCAGAACACATGTTTGCCGGAAGCGATCAGCGCCAGCGTGGTTGGGTGATGGATGCGATCGGGCGTAATGTTCGTCGCCGCATCGAATTCGCCCCAGTCGATCGCCTCGTCCAGCGACAGAAACCGCCTTTCGATGCCGAACTTGTCGGCGAAGGCGGAAAGCCGGTCGGGATCGGTATCGACGGCGCCGACAACAGTCACGCCGTCGATTTTGCTGAAGTGGGTGAGCTGGTTTTTCGCCATCACGCCGGTGCCAAGAACGAGTAGTCGCATGGATGCTCCTCAGCGGTAACCGGCTTCGCCGGCCTGGTGCAATTTCGGGCCGCGTTCGACGATCGGCTCCAGCGCCTTTTCTACAGGCACATTTGGAGCGTCGGTAATACCAGTTAACGCAGCTTGCGGGTTATACGCCCACTTGACGCCGTTGATCAGCACCTTCTGGACGGTGGCGTCGTGATAGGTCGGATAGGTCTCGTGGCCGGGGCGGAAATAGAAGATGTTGCCGGCGCCGCGCCGCCAGGTGAGGCCGGAGCGGAACACTTCCCCACCCTGGAACCAGGAGATGAACACCGTTTCGAGCGGCTCCGGCACCGAGAACTGTTCGCCATACATTTCCTCATTCTCGAGCTCGAAATGCTCGTCTATGCCAGCGGCGATCGGATGGCGTGGGTTGATCGTCCACAGCCTCTCACGCTCGCCGGCCTCTCGCCACTTCAGCGCGCAGGGCGTACCCATCAGCCGCTTGAAGATCTTGGAGAAATGGCCGGAATGCAGCACGAGCAGGCCCATGCCTTCCCAGACGCGCTTGGCGACACGCTCAACAACGATGTCGGAGACCGCACCGTGATCCTTGTGCCCCCACCAGGTCAGCACGTCGGTGTCGGCAAGCCGGGCTTCGCTCAGCCCATGTTCCGGCTCCTGCAGCGTCGCCGTCGTCGCCGAGATGCCGGGATCGGCATTCAGCGCATTGGCGATTGTCGTGTGCATGCCCTCGGGATAGATGCCGCGGACGATCTCATTGGTATTCTCGTGGATGTTTTCACCCCAGACGACGGTGCGAATGGCCATGGTGTGCTCCTGTAGAGTGGAAGTCTCGATAGGCGGGAAAGTGGATCCAAAGCGCTTTGGAGAACGGCGCTGTGTGCGCCTCGCTCTCCACCACGTCCAAGCAACACATAGCCCTTTGTCAGGAATTTGACAAAGGGGAAAATTTCTCTCGTGAAGTGGGAGACGGTTTCATAAAATATCGAAGCAATATCAATGGGAAACGGACTTCGAAAACAGGTTGACGACGACGACGCCGGAGATGATCAACGCGAGGCCGATGATTGCCGGCAGGTCGAGCCGCTGCTTGAAAAAGACAAGGCCGACGGAGGAAATCAGCACGATTCCCAAAGCGCTCCAAATCGCATAGGCGATGCCCACGGGGATGCTTTTCAGGGTCAGCGACAGGCAGTAGAAGGCGGCCGCATAACAGGCGACGACGAGCGCCGTCGGTCCGATGCGGGTGAACTGCTGCGACAGTTGCAGTGCGGTCGTGCCGATGACTTCAAGCACGACGGCTGCAAAAAGCAGCCCGTAAACGGCGGCCTGGCTCATGACGAATTCCTTATCGGATTACTTGCCCGTCAGTTCCACAAGGCGGCCGATGAGATCGCGCCTCAGGGCACCGTCGATATCGTGGCTTTCCAGCGTGTCCGCGAACCAAAGCCCGTCGGCGGCAAACCGCACGATCTGGGCGTCGAGCGAGGAATCAGTGCCGACATATTCCTCCGCCCGCGCCTGCACCCACTGGCGCCAGCGCAGACGCAGCCGAGGTTCGGCAAGCAGCGCGATCGTCACCTGCGTCCAGTTCCTGGAATCATCGGGATGATCCTTGAGGCCGGATACCGCCTTGACATAGGCCCGGGTGAAACGGCCCTGCGGTAGCGGATCACCCCGCATCAGTTCCTCTATATCGGCGTCGAACTTTTCAAGCAGGCTCTCGAACAGGGCGTCGAGCAGCGCATTCTTCGTCGGGAAGTGATGCAGCAGCCCGCCCTTGCTGACGCTGGAGGCGGCGGACACCGCATCGAGTGTGACCGCGGCCATGCCTTCGCTCGCGGCAAGGCGCGCGGCGACATCCAGCAATTGCTGGCGCACGAGGGCCGGTTGTTTCTTTCGGTGATAAGCGTTGGACATATGGGATTAAAGATACCGTCTGGACGGTTTTGTCAAGCAGAATCTGTGGAAACCCTATGGAGCCGGCATTATGCGCGAAATGCCGCGGCAGCTTGATGACGGTTGCGATCATTTTCCGCCCGGTGCATGAAGGTCGGCAGACGGGGAATGCATCTGGGATGGTTTCGTGACGGAGAAGGTCACCACTCTATATCAAGCGATCGGCGGCGATCCCGCCGTGCGGGCGCTGACGCGCCGTTTCTATGAGCTGATGGACAGGCTGCCGGAGGCAAGCAGCGTGCGCGCCGTGCACCCGCCGAGCCTTCAGGAGAGCGAAGAGAAATTCTACGAATATATGAGCGGTTATCTCGGCGGGCCGCCGCTCTATACCGACAAGCGCGGCCATCCGCGGCTGCGCAGCCGCCACTTCGTCGCCGAGATCGGCCCTGTCGAGCGCGACGAATGGTTGCTCTGCTTCCGCCGCGCCCTGGACGAGACGATTGCGACCCAGGCACTGCGCGATCTCATCTGGGCGCCGGTCGAGCGCCTCGCCTACCATATGCAGAACAAGGAACAGCCATGAGCCTGAATGCGCGTCTGGAGCCAGTGCTCTATCTCTTTGCCGGCCTGTTCGGCGTGGCCGGCGTGGCGCTTGCCGCCGTTGCCGCCCATGGCGGCGGGCAAGCCAGTCTCGCGGCATCCGCATCCGCCATGTGCCTGGCGCACGCCCCTGCCCTATTGGCACTGGCTTTCGGCACCACGAGACTCAAAACCGCCTGGCTGGCCGGTTTCCTCATGATCGTCGGCACGCTGCTCTTTGCGGGCGACCTGGTCTCGCTGCGTTTTGCCGGTTCAGGCCTCTTCCCCTATGCCGCCCCGACCGGCGGCTGGGCGATGATGCTTGGCTGGCTGGCGGTTGCGGCAGGTGCGGTGTTGCGCGTTCGGGCGTAGAGTTTGGCAATCGCTGCCGGTTGCTCAAGAGCAAACTAGGAGTCGCATGAAGGTGTGCGTGCAGCCCCCTCATCCGACCCTTCGGGCCACCTTCTCCCCGAGGGGAGAGGGGAAAACGAGCGCTGCGGCACGTCCTTCTACCCTCGGGGAGAAGGTGCCCGAAGGGGCGGATGAGGGGGCTACGAACGCCGAGCTAACTGTCAGCAGCTATATCCCATCGACCACATTGAAGCCCTCAAACACCGGCGGCCCCTTGTACATCGCCTTGCGGTCGCCGGCATTGCGGTGGGCGGCGCGAAAATTCTCAGACTTCGTCCAGTTCTGAAAATCCGCTTCGCTCTTCCAGAGCGTGTGCGAGGAATAGAGCGTATAGCCCTCCTCTTCGTTGGCCTTGCCGCGCAGCAGGCGGAATTCGACGAAGCCGGGCACCTCGGCCAGGCTGGAATCGCGATTGCGCCAGACCGTCTCGAAATCACTCTCGCTCCCGGTTGCGACCTTGAAGCGGTTCATTGCGATATACATGAAATCTCCCTACGCCTTCCGCTTATCCGCCCTTGCCGCAAGCGCGGGAAAGGCGAGAATATTATTGCCGTTTGCCGCCGCCGGGCCAAGTGCTCTCGTCGTCGCTTCTCCGGGCATGCGCGTCTCCCAGGTCGGGAACAGCGTCACATTCTGATAGATCCGCTGGCGTTCGGCATGCTGCTGAAAAAGTTCGTAGAGTTCCGGCACGAGGGCGTCGCCGCTCTGCGCGGCGAGCTTGTGCAGGCCGATCATGGTGAAGCCGTCGGGATGCTGGTCGTTCATCGGGAATTGTCTCGTTCGTTCATCGTCTGCAGCGCACGCTCCAGGCTGGACTTGCTGCCGTTGCGCAGCGGGATGAAGGCCTTGCCGAACTTCTTGCAGCCGGTCTTCACCCGAAGGCAGGCATCGTGGCTGATACAGTCGATCGGGCAGAAGACGCAGTCGACCGAGGGAAGCACGGTATCGATGCGGGACACCGCTTCGCGCAGGCCGCCGTCGTGATGAATGAGCTCTGCGCCGAAATTGCTGCAGATTTGGCGAAGATGCGCCACCTGGCAGTCACGCCCGCCGACATAGAGGAAACTGCGGCCATCCAGTTTGGACCGTCCGGGGGATGCCTGACTTGCGTCCTCGCCCGCGCTGTCGCGGACCTCCCGGTTCGAACCCTTCTTGCCCTTGCGAGCCATTTACCACCCGTTCGCTCGTTGATCGTCACACGATTCCTGCGTGTGCGAACGGACCTTATTAAACTTGATTTTTGGAGTAAAGTATAAAGTTGAATGCGTTTATCATATTTATTGCGAGGTGACCTGAACCTCCTGGGTGAAGCTCCAACTGGTCTTACCCCACTCAGGCGGCAACGGCGGAAACGGCGCAGCGCGGCGTACGCCATCGAGAGCAGCCTTGTCCAAGTCTGGAATACCTGAGCTGTCGGCAACGGAAACTGACGACAGCCTGCCCGTTCCATCAATCGTCAATCTGAGGCGCACGGAAATGGCCTCGCCCATCCTCTTGTATTCGCTAGGCACTCGAATAGCGCGGCGAATACGCTTCTGCACCTTCCCAGGATAATTGGCTACAGCTGCGCTCCCGGCGCCATCGCCCCTGCCGGCTCCCGTTGACATACCGCTAGACTCTGGCGCGTCCTGACCGGTCGCTACGCCTCTCGCCGTGTCTTTGCGATCCGAGCCATTTTTTCCGCCCGTAGGCTCCTCTTTCTTCCGAGACTGCCTTTTTTCATCCGGTTTCGGCTTCTCCACCTTCAACTTCGGTTTCAGCTCCGGCTTTTCCTCAGGCTTCGACGAAACTTCAGCGGCTTCGACGGGCTTCACTTCTTCTGGCAGGACTTCGGTCGGCTGCACTGCAGGCGCCACCTGTTCTGGCGCTGTAGTTGGCATGATATCAGGCACAGGCTGTTCCGGGACCGCCGCTCCCATTGGCTGAGCGACGAAAGTGTCGGCGGGGTTCTGAGACACAAGAATCTCCGGTTCCGCAGCCACAACTGTCTCAGGGGAAATACGCGTCACCTCCTGTGCTGGCTGCATCGCGTCTACAGATTCTACCTCAACGGGTTGAACCGTATCCGGTTTAACTTCCTCGGTGGCAATTTCATCCGGCTTCAATTCCAGCTCGGGATCACCTGCCGAAGTCTGGTCGATATCGTAATCGCCAAACACGATGACGCTCACAGCTTCACCGGCATCTTCGATTACTTCAGTCGGTGGTTTCGGTGCGAACAGGGCAAGAGCGATCGCTAACCCTGCATGAAAGAAGAACGAGCCGACACAAGTCAGCGCCACCCGGCGTCGCACCGGCGCCTTCTCGTCTTCCTGCTTTTCCACCGCCGCATCCATCGGCGGCGGCGGAACGGTAGCTGCCGGTACGCTTTCCGGATGGTCGGGGAAGGAGGATATCTGCGCAAAACGAGTGTAGTGGACCACCGTTTCGCCGGCCGGCTGCCGCTGCGCGTTAAGCAGTTCGGGAAGCTCGTGGCCGGGATGCATGCCGGGCGTGTTGTCGTTCAGGCTGCCGCCGGCGTCCGCCTCCCCGATGAGCACCTGTCTCGATCTGGTTTTCGCTGAAATCGCCATTGTCTACGCCTCGGACAGCCTGAAACATGTCCGCCGGGGTTCATCCCCGGCGTTATCTTAGCCCTCGAAGGGAACGGAAATCTGCGAGCGGGCGACGAGGCCCTTCATGCATTCGCCGGCCGCCGGCCCGTCGCAGACCGGCGTATCGTTGATCAGGATGCGGGTCACGCTCTCGCATTTGACATTCGGCATGTCGAACTGACGCACCCGCTTCTTGCCCTGCGGCAGATCGCGGAAGTCGAGGACGGTGATGCGGTCGACGGCATTCTTGTCGTTGAAGAAGGCGAGTTCGAAGGACACCTTATGGATGGCGGCGGGCAGCTGGTTGAGCGCGACGAAGGTCATCATGCAGCCCTTCTGCGAGGGCGCCAGCGCGTTGAGCTCGACATTGAGAGAGGCTGCCGGCGCCGTCTCCTGTGCCTGGCATACGCTTGCAACCGCCATTACCCAGCCGGCCGCAACGGCCGCAAACCTACCCGTCATAATCTTCTCCGCCATTGTCGCCGGCCGCCGGCAGGCAGCCGCAAATCAGCAATCTCAAAAACTTGACTACGTTAGTCTCCTATTGCGTCTTTAAAAAACTATGAGTAAGAAAGTCAAGTTAATTGTCACCACACCGGGGACCACCGATCCCCGGCTTCACGGAATTGCCAACCGACATGATGGTTGAAAAGCCAGATAGCTTTAAGCATGCGCCGCTGCCCAGCGAGCCGGCGGCGCAACAGCGGATCGTCGATAGCGCGGATCTTTTCCGCGGCACGAACGAGATCGTGATCAAACACGACGGGCTGGTCTACCGCCTGAAGATCACCCGCCAGGGCAAGCTCATTCTTAATAAATAGGGCCAATAAGTAGGTAAGACATGACTGAACAGAAAAGACCGGCGCCGGCCGAAATCCGTGCGTTTCGCGCCGAAAATTCGAAGATGCGCGAGCGCGATATCGCCGCCCGGCTGAAGATTTCCGAGGCAGCCCTCGTCGCCGCCGAAACCGGTATCAGCGTCACCCGCATCGACGGCAGCGCGCTGAAGCTTCTGGAACGCGTCGCAGGCCTCGGCGAAGTGATGGCGCTGTCGCGCAACGAAAGCGCCGTGCACGAGAAGATCGGCGTCTTCGAAAACATCAAGATGGGCATGCAGAGCGCCATCGTGCTCGGCGAGAACATCGACCTGCGCATTTTCCCCAACCGCTGGGAGCATGGCTTCGCCGTCTCCAAGAGGGATGGCGACCAGGAGCGTCTCAGCCTGCAATATTTCGACAAGGCGGGCAACGCCGTGCACAAGGTGCATCTGCGACCGAATTCGAATGTCGAGGCCTATCACGCGATCGTCGCCGAATTGAAGCTCGAAGACCAGTCGCAGGAATTCGTCGAGGCGGAGATTTCGAATGCCGCCGATGAGACCGCCGATGTCGACCGCGACGAGTTGCGCGACAACTGGAGCAGGCTCACCGACACGCATGAGTTCTTCGGCATGCTGAAGCGCCTGAAGATCGGCCGCCAGGCGGCCATCCGCAGCGTCGGCGACGACTATGCCTGGAAGCTCGACAACGGCGCGACGGCGGAGATGATGCATGCCTCGGTGAAATCAGGCCTGCCGATCATGTGCTTCGTCGCCAACAACGGCATCGTCCAGATCCATTCCGGCCCGATCGTTAATGTGCAGACCATGGGCCCGTGGATCAATATCATGGACCCGACCTTCCACCTGCATCTGCGCCAGGATCACATCGCCGAGACCTGGGCCGTGCGCAAGCCGACCAAGGACGGCCACGTCACTTCGCTCGAGGCTTACAATGCCGACGGCGAGATGATCATCCAGTTCTTCGGCAAGCGCAAGGAAGGCTCCGACGAACGCGTGGAATGGCGCGAGATCATCGAAAACCTGCCGCGGGCAGCCAGTGTCGCCGCATAAGGATCGCAATGATGACGATGCGTAACAATCTGCGCCGAATCCGCCCCTGGCAACTGGCGCTGACGGCGGCCGTCATGGCGCTGCCGCTGATCCCTTCGGCACCGGCGGTCAAAGGCATCGCCTTTGTCCGCGCCGCTCGCGCCGAGGACAGGAAGCTCGACACGTCGCGCCTGGTTGCGGTCGGCGGCGATATCACCGAGATCGTCTATGCGCTCGGCGAGGAAAGCCGGCTGATCGCCCGCGACACGACGAGCACCTATCCGGAAGCGGCGCTGAAACTGCCCAATGTCGGTTATATGCGCGCGCTCTCGCCCGAAGGCATCCTCGCCATGAACCCGACGGCGATCATCGCCGTCGAGGGTTCGGGCCCGAAGGAGGCGCTGGCCGTGCTGAAGAATGCCAGCGTGCCCTTCGAGACCGTGCCGAGCCCGTTCACGCGCGACGGCATCATCGCCAAGATCGATCGCGTCGGCGCGCTGCTCGGCGTGCCCGACAAGGCGAAGGCGCTTGAAGGAAAGGTCGCGGCCGATCTCGACGCGGCGATCGCCGACGCCGAAAAACGCCCGGAGGCCGAACGCAAGCGCGTTCTCTTCATCCTCAGCGCCCAGAACGGCCGAATCATGGCCTCGGGCACCGGCACGGCGGCCGACGGCATCATCCAGCTTGCCGGCGCCGTCAATGCCGTCGGCGCATTCCCCGGTTATAAGCCGCTGACCGACGAGGCGATCATCGAAGCCAAGCCCGACATCATCCTGATGATGAACCGTGGCGACGGCGCC
Organism: Rhizobium sp. H4; assembly: GCF_003013335.1. NCBI lineage: Bacteria > Pseudomonadati > Pseudomonadota > Alphaproteobacteria > Hyphomicrobiales > Rhizobiaceae > Rhizobium > Rhizobium sp. H4. The sequence continues at coordinate 161,206 of NZ_PSOW01000010.1, read as the reverse complement.
GGCACCAAGAACGAGGATCTGCTGGCCCAGCCGGCGATCGCGCTGACGCCGGCCGGCGAGAAGAAGGCGATCGTCCGGATGGACGGCATCTACCTGCTCGGCTTCGGCCCGCGCACGGCCGCCGCCGCGCGCGAGCTCAACGCGGCGATCTACGGGGGCTGATCATGGCCCTGCCGCAAGCCATGACGCAACGAGGGCGACGCTTTGCGATGGCAGAGATCGGCGAAACCAGGCGGGCGGGCGACAGAACGCGGCTCGCCGTACTGGCGATCGCGCTGCTTGTCGCCGGCTCCGCCTTCGCGGTGCTGTTTTCGGTGACGACAGGCGCCTCGGATGCCTCGATCCTCGACGTCGTCGGCAACATGACCGGGTCGGAGGCGGCGCTGAGCGCCCGTGACCGGATCATCATCTTCGATATCCGCCTTCCCCGCACGATCCTCGGCTTTCTGATCGGCGCCTCGCTGGCCGTCTCCGGCACGGTGATGCAGGGCCTGTTCCGCAATCCGCTCGCCGATCCGGGCCTTGTCGGCGTCTCCTCCGGCGCAAGCCTCGGCGCGGTCGCCATGATCGTGCTCGGCAGCGGCCTCTCGGCACCGTTCCAGGCGTTCTTCGGCATCTATGCTTTGCCGGTGGCCGCCTTCGGCGGCGGTCTGGTCACGACGCTGCTGCTCTACAGGATCGCCACCCGTCACGGCCAGACCTCGGTGGCGACGATGCTGCTTGCCGGCATCGCGCTCGGCGCGCTCACCCTCGCCCTGACCGGCCTGCTGATCTACGTGGCCAACGACCAGCAGCTGCGCGACCTGACCTTCTGGAGCATGGGCTCGCTTGCCGGCGCCACATGGACGAAGATCGCCGCCGCCGGCCCGATCATCCTGCTGTCCTTCATGGCGCTGCCCTTCATGGCCCGCGGCCTCAATGCCATCACGCTCGGCGAGGCAGCCGCCTTTCATATGGGCGTGCCGGTGCAGCGGCTGAAGAATGTCGCGATCGTCGGCGTCGCCGCGGCGACCGGCGCGTCCGTCGCCGTCAGCGGCGGCATCGGTTTCGTCGGCATCGTCGTGCCGCATATCCTGCGCATGGCGATCGGCCCGGATCACCGTTTCCTGCTGCCGGCCGCAGCCCTTCTCGGCGGATCGCTGCTGATCTTCGCGGACGTGCTGGCGCGCACCCTGGTCGCCCCTGCCGAACTGCCGATCGGCATCATCACCGCGGCGGTCGGCGGCCCCTTCTTCCTGTGGATCCTGCTGAAGCAGCGTTCGCGCCTTGCCCTGTGAGCGATCTTGTGAGTGACGTGCAGATGATCGAAGTGTCCGGCCTTTCCGTGCGCCTTTCCGGCAAATTAATCATCAGCGACGTCGCCTTCACCGCCAAGGCCGGCGAGCTGATGGCGATTGCCGGGCCGAACGGCTCCGGCAAGACGACGACGATGAAAGCGATCTCCGGCGAGCTTGCTTATGGCGGCTCGGTGCGCATCGGCGGCGGCGAGGTGCGAGGACTGAAACCCTGGCAGCTTGCCGCCATTCGCGGCGTGCTGCCGCAGGCAAGTAACATCTCCTTTCCCTTCACCGTGCGCGAGATCGTCCGCATGGGCTTGACCTCGGGCATCAATCTCAGTCCCGACAAGGCCGAGGAGACGGCGGCTGCAGCTCTTGCTTCCGTCGACCTGACTGGCTTCGAAGGCCGTTTCTATCAGGAACTCTCAGGCGGCGAGCAACAGCGTGTGCAGCTTGCCCGCGTGCTTTGCCAGATCGCCGAGCCCGTCGTCGACGGCAAGTCCCGCTGGCTGCTGCTCGACGAGCCGGTCTCCAGCCTCGACATCAGCCATCAGTTGACCATCATGTCGCTCGCCCGCGATTTCTGCGAACGCGGCGGCGGAGTCATCGCCGTCATGCACGACCTCAACCTGACGGCGCTCTTTGCCGACCGAGTCGTGCTGATGAAATCCGGCCGCCTCGCCGCCGCCGGCGGCATCAATGAGGTGTTGACCGATGAGGCCATGCTCTCGGTCTTCGGCTGCGCGCTGCGCATCAATCAGGTGCCCGCCGACGGCACGCCCTTCGTGCTCGCCCACAGCGCCGCTTCCCAGCGCTAACCACCGCGTAGGGCGGAACTTTTGAGCCCCCAGCACGTTGTCGGCAGTGATTTGAGTCTATGCCGGGCGGCCTCATCTATGCAACGAACGGTCGTGACCCCGTGCAAAACAGGCGGGCTTGCGCGCGCCCCAGCCAAATGGAGACAGCCATGACCTATTCCATTTTTCACTCCGGCCGCAGCCGCCGCAACGGCACCTTCCACAATTTCGAATCCGGCATCGAGGAACAGATCGAGGCACTACGCGACGAACTCGCGGAACTGACGCGCCTCGTCGGCAAGAGTTCCCGCCTTCACGGCGATAAAATCCGCGGCCAGGCAAGCGCCGGCTATGACGAACTACTCGCCCGCAGCGAAGATCTCTTACGCGAATTGCAGCATGGTTACGAGCGCGGCGCGACCGAGATGCGCGAGACCGTGCGCAAACATCCACTGGCAACGATTGGCGCCGCAGCCGCCTTCGGCCTGGCCATCGCCTTCCTCGCGCGGCGCTGAGGAAGCGCGATGCTCTCGATCCTCAGCCTGCTGACGGGCGCAAGCGTGCACCGGACCGTCGCGCGCGCCAAGCGCACCAGCATCTTCCTTGCGCTCGCCCTGCTCTTCATTCTCACCGCCTATGCGCTGGCCGTCACTGCCGGCGCCATCTGGCTCGCCGGCATCTACGGCCCGGTCGGCGCCGCCCTCTTCCTGGCCGCCTGCGCGCTGCTGATCGCCGTCATCCTGGTGGTGGTGATGGTGATGATCAACGCCCAGGACAAACGCCGCGCCCGCGAGCGCCGCGCAGCGCTGGAATCGCTGGCAGCCGTTGGGCTCGGCCTCGTCCGGGCCCAGCCGCTCCTGACCGCCGGCGTGCTGGCGGCCATTGTCGCGGCCAATCTGGTGGGGTCGAAGCGGGAGGGTTGAGGAGAAGGAGATGTCCCCGATTCCGAAGAGGTGAAGCATTCACCTCTCCTCCTCATTCCTGTGCCTGTCACAGGAATCCAGCCACGGCGCCGAGATCGTCAGTCCGCGCCGTGATTGAATCATATCGGAATGGCATGAGTCTTTCGCGCCCAAGGACTTGGGCGCGCTGGATTCCTGTGACAAGCACAGGAATGAGGGTGGAGAGGTAATGCCCGAATGACGATCGCTCTCTAAAACGATGCAAAAAGCCGGCGCCGCAACAGGCAGCCGGCCTCTCGATCTCTCCTCAAAACGCAAACGCCTTCGACGTCAGCGGCGCCGATGTGGCATCCGGGCCGAAATCTGCTTCGCCCGAGATCTGCAGCAACTCCTGCAGCCGCTGGCGGGCGCGGTTGACGCGGCTCTTGATGGTGCCGACGGCGCAGCCGCAGATTTCGGCGGCCTCCTCGTAGGAAAAACCCGAGGCGCCGACGAGGATAATCGCTTCGCGCTGGTCAGGCGGCAGCTGGTCGAGGGCCTTCTTGAAATCCTGCAGATCGAGCGCACCATATTGCGAGGGGTGCATCGCCATCGATTCGGTGAACAGGCCGTCGCTATCCTGCACTTCGCGGCCGCTTTTACGCATCTGGCTGTAGAGTTCGTTGCGCAGGATCGTGAAGAGCCAGGCCTTCATATTGGTGCCCATCTCGAAATGATCCTGTTTGGCCCAGGCCTTCATGATGGTGTCTTGAACGAGATCGTCGGCACGATCATGCCTGCCGATCAGAGAAATAGCGAATGCGCGAAGGCTTGGGAGGGCCGCCAGCAGTTCCCGCTTGAAGCTGGGTTGCACTTTATCTTCCATGCGGGCGGTCCTATTCGGCCATCTTGGCGGAAGCCATCATCTCGGCATGGTCGAGCTTTTCGAGAAGATCGAGAAAACGATCCGGGATCGCTTCACCCTGTGCGGCCGCATAAAGCGAGCGCAATTTGACGCCGATCTGATTGTTCGGGTCCAGGATATCGCTTGCCCGCAGCTCCAGCTGTCGCTGATCGGCTGCTTCTTTCTTGCGTGTGGTCATCAATTCGTCTTCTCGCCGGTTGTCTGTTCCAGAGGCGTGCACGGCATAATCACAACTTGAACCCGCGACACCGAGGCTTTCGACTGTCGATGTCGCCGAGTTTGCCGCGGCGTGGGTCAAAATGCTACGCCCTTTCTTTGTCGGCTGGAATAATGCGGCGCGCCCAAAAAAGTTCCTGCTTTTCCGGAACTTTTTTATCAAGATGACGTTAACCGCTCATTGAAGCCAATGCCGGCCTGTATACAGGAGCCATTTATGACACTTTCTACTCGAATTGCGCCGCACCTGCCTTACCTGCGTCGCTATTCCCGCGCGCTGACCGGTACCCAGACTTCAGGTGACGCCTATGTCGCCGCCGTTCTTGAAGCAATCATCGCCGATCTGTCGATTTTCCCGGATACGGCGAATGACCGGGTCGCCCTCTACAAACTGTTTACGCAACTGTTTGGTTCCACTGCAGTCCAGATTCCAGAGCCGACCTCGCCATATGCGTGGGAACAGCGCGCCACCCTCAATCTGTCCAAAGTTTCGCCCGGCGCCCGTCAGGCCTTTTTGCTCGCTTCCGTGGAGAATTTCCGGGTCGCTGAAATCGCAGAAATTCTCGAGCTCGACGAACAGGATGTCATGCAGCTGCTCGACAAGGCTTCGCAGGAGATTTCCCGCCAGGTGGCAACCGATATCATGATCATCGAGGACGAGCCGTTGATCGCCATGGATATCGAACAGATGGTCGAAAGCCTCGGCCACCGCGTCACCGGCATCGCCCGCACCCATGCCGAAGCCGTCGCGCTCTACAACAAGACGAAGCCAAGCATGGTGCTCGCAGACATCCAGCTTGCCGACGGCAGCTCCGGCATCGATGCGGTCAACGACATTCTCAAGACGTCGAGCGTGCCGGTGATCTTCATCACCGCTTTCCCGGAACGGCTTCTGACGGGCGAGCGCCCCGAACCCACTTTCCTCGTCACCAAACCTTTCAACCCCGACATGGTCAAGGCACTGATCAGCCAAGCGCTTTTCTTCAATGAATCGACCAAAGTAGCCGCCTGAGACGCAATTTTCCGGCCTTCGGAACCAAACCGTCGAAACAGGCGTTCCGGTGCTGCCGGGACGCGCTGACGGCCTTAACGGTTTTTGCAGCGCTTTGTTCTAGAGTTGGCAGGCGGTTTCTGGAAGGCGTTCCCTTCAGCGACGTTCAAGATGTCACAAGGAAAGGCGGCCGAGTGAATACGACTGAACCATTGTCGGGCACGCCTTTCACCTTCGAAGGCAAAGCCGCAATGATGGAACGGGCGCTCGGGAGCGCCGGTATTTCAATTCTCTGCCAGGACGCCCGGCTTTCGATTTTCTACGCTGAAAATCTGCCGCCGCATTTCGCAGCGCTTTTCATGCCCGGCGGCACTGATGCCGGCCTTTTCGGTGACATCCATGGGCAGTATCTGACAGCGCTGAAACACAAGGTTCTGGAGACCGGCATCCCCAACAATGCCGAGGTCGAGATCGACGTCGACGGCGAAATGCGCACCTATGAACTGAAAATCCAGCGCACCGGTGACCGTGGCAGGCACGGGCTTCTGTCCGTCATGACTGAGGTCACCGAAAGCCGGCATCGTGAAAAAGTACTGAAATCGCTGCTGCGCGAACTCTCGCACCGTTCGAAGAACCTTCTCGCCATCATCCAGGGCATCGCTACGCAGACGGCGCGCAACACACTCTCTCTCGACAGCTTCCTCCTGAAATTCCGCGGGCGGCTGCAATCGCTTTCCAATTCCCAGGACCTGATCACGGATTCGAGCTGGCGCGGCGCCTATCTCTTCGAACTCGCCGAAAAACAATTCGCCCCCTACTGGCCGGAGACAGCCGGCTCCATGCCGATCTACGGCATCAACGCGCATCTGACGCCGAATGCCGCCGTACATCTCGGGCTCGCCCTCCACGAACTCATCGTCAACTCCGCCTCCTATGGCGCAATTGCCGGCGGCGCTGCCTCCATCACGCTCAACTGCCGGGAGGCTGCGATTGGCGACAGAAGGGCGATCGAAATCGCCTGGGCTGAAGTGCTGCAGGATCAGTCGGAAGTCCACGAATTCAGCGACAACAGCTTCGGCCGCACCGTGCTGGAGCGTGTCGTGCCCTCGTCGGTCAACGGCAAAGCGGAACTGAACCTTGTGCCCGGTCGCATCGAATATCGGCTGTGCATTCCGGAAACAGAATTCGAAATCTTCAGGCGTGTGTGAAAGCCTCAATGATAAACGGCAAACGGAAAAACAGCCGGTGCGAGGGCGGCGCACCGGCTGTCTTCACTCACCGGGAGGGGACCGTGAGTACGTCCGGATAGTGGGTTGGGGGCGCGCATGTTGGGTCGATGCGATCACCATCCGGATATCGCATTAACGAGGACGTCCAAGTTTGGTTCCCTGGGATCGTAAAAAAAATCCACTTTTTGAATCTTTTTTCGGACGCCCTGCCTGAGCCGAACCCGCAAATATTTCACTTACCCAAAGCGGGAGAATTTCTCCTGTGAAAACAGAAGCTTGCGCGGACGCCCGTAAGAGCGGATCGTGGAAATTTTACCGTTTGATAAATTTTTAAACCTGAGTTAGGCTTTCCCTCACAGGCCGTTTACCAATAATGAGGGAACTTCAATGGAACGACTGGAAACTGGGATTCATGCCGGCCGGCTTTCGCCCGCCGAGTATGAGGCTAACTTTTCCGATCTTCATCCACGCCTCGACAATCACGAGGCGCTGGTCGCCGCCGATCGCTGTTATTTCTGTTATGACGCGCCGTGCATGACGGCCTGTCCCACCTCGATCGACATTCCGCTGTTCATCCGGCAGATCTCAACCGGCAACCCGATCGGCTCGGCGAAGACGATTTTCGATCAGAACATCCTTGGCGGCATGTGCGCCCGCGTCTGTCCCACCGAAGAGCTCTGCGAACAGGCCTGCGTGCGCAACACCGCCGAAGAGCGTCCGGTCGAGATCGGCAGGCTGCAGCGTTATGCGACCGATGCCGCCATGCAGGCAGGCCGACAGTTCTATATCAGGGCCGACGCCACGGGAAAGAACATCGCCGTCGTCGGCGCCGGCCCGGCAGGCCTTGCCGCCGCCCATCGCCTGGCGGTGAAAGGCCACTCCGTCACCATCTACGATGGCAGGGAAAAATCTGGCGGCCTCAACGAATACGGCATCGCCACCTATAAGACGGTCGACGATTTCGCCCAGAAGGAAGTCGATTACGTCCTTTCGATCGGCGGCATCGAAGTCCGCCACGGCACCCTTCTCGGCCGCGATTTCTCGCTTGCCGACCTGCAGGCGCAATATGATGCCGTCTTCCTCGGCATCGGCCTTGCCGGCGTGAACGCCTTGCGCATCGAGGGCGAGAACCTTGCCGGGGTCGACGACGCCGTCGATTTCATCGCCGCACTGCGCCAGGCCGAAGACAAGGGCGACATCGCCATCGGCCGCCGTGTCGTCGTGCTCGGCGGCGGTATGACGGCGATCGACGCTGCCGTGCAGGCAAAGCTGCTCGGCGCCGAAGAGGTGACGATCTGTTACCGCCGCGGCAAGGAGCATATGAACGCCTCGGAATTCGAGCAGGATCTGGCCAGCTCCAAGGGGGTCATTATCCGCCATTGGCTGGCGCCAAAATCGATCCTGGCGCAGGACGGCAAGGTCGCCGCCATCGAAGTGGAATACACCAAGCTCGTCGAAGGTCGCCTGGTCGGTACCGGCGAGACCGGCGTGATCGCCGCCGACCAGATCTTCAAGGCGATCGGCCAGAGCTTCGACGCCTCCGGCCTCGGTTCGCTGCGCATGGAATCCGGCCGCATCGCCGTCGATGTCGAAGGCCGCACCTCCCTCGACGGCGTCTGGGCCGGCGGCGACTGCGTCTTCGGCGGCGAGGACCTCACGGTTTCCGCTGTTGCCCATGGCCGCGACGCGGCTGAATCCATCCATCGCGCCCTCTCCGCAGCAGCCGCTCCGGCTGTCGCGGTTGCTTGAAGGGGAGAATGAACCATGGCTGATCTGCGCAATAATTTCGTCGGCATCAAATCCCCGAATCCGTTCTGGCTGGCGTCTGCGCCGCCGACCGACAAGGCCTATAATGTCGAGCGCGCCTTCAAGGCCGGCTGGGGCGGCGTGGTATGGAAGACGCTCGGCGAAGAAGGCCCGCCCGTCGTCAACGTCAACGGCCCCCGCTACGGCGCCATCTGGGGCGCCGACCGCCGCCTGCTTGGCCTCAACAATATCGAGCTCATCACCGACCGCGACCTCTACACCAACCTGCGGGAGATGAAGCAGGTCAAGATGAACTGGCCGGACCGGGCGCTGATCGCCTCGATCATGGTGCCCTGCGAAGAGCAGGCCTGGAAATCGATCCTGCCGCTCGTCGAAGAGACCGGCGCCGATGGCATCGAGCTCAATTTTGGCTGTCCGCACGGCATGTCGGAGCGCGGCATGGGCTCGGCAGTCGGCCAGGTGCCGGAATATATCGAAATGGTCGTGCGCTGGTGCAAGCAGTACACCCGCATGCCCGTCATCACCAAACTGACGCCGAACATCACCGATATCCGCCGCCCAGCCCGCGCCGCCAAGGCCGGCGGCACCGACGCCGTCTCGCTGATCAACACGATCAATTCGATCGTCTCCGTCGACCTCGACAACTTCGCCCCCAACCCAACGGTCGGCGGCAAGGGCAGCCATGGCGGTTACTGCGGCCCGGCGGTCAAGCCGATCGCCCTCAACATGGTGGCCGAGATCGCCCGCGATCCTGAAACCTACGGCCTGCCGATCTCGGGCATCGGCGGCATCACCACCTGGCGCGACGCCGCCGAATTCCTCGTTCTCGGCGCCGGCAACGTCCAGGTCTGCACCGCGGCGATGACCTACGGCTTCAAGATCGTCGACGAGATGATCTCGGGCCTTTCCGACTGGATGGACGAAAAGGGTCATCGCACTCTCTACGACATCACCGGCCGCGCCGTGCCAAACGTCACCGACTGGCAGTATCTGAACCTCAACTATATCGCCAAGGCGAAGATCGACCAGGATGCCTGCATCAAATGCGGGCGCTGCCATATCGCTTGCGAGGACACCTCGCACCAGGCGATCACCAATGTCGTCAATGGCCTGCGCCATTTCGAGGTGATCGAAGAGGAATGCGTCGGCTGCAATCTCTGCGTCAACGTCTGCCCGGTCGAGAACTGCATCACCATGGAACCGCTGGCCGCCGGGAGCCTCGACAAACGCACCGGCCGCGTCGTCGATCCGAACTATGCCAACTGGACGACCCACCCGAACAATCCGATGGCCCGCCAGGCGGCGGAGTGACGGCTTTGCAACGCTGCGGACATGCCTAGTCCGCGGCGTTGTGCTGCCGCGAATGCCATCCGAGCTTGATTGGCAGCTCGGAGGTGACGAGGGCGCTTCTGGGAACATCATGACGCTGCCGAAGTTAGCGCAGGCGATCTCCACGAGAGACCTATGCGCGACAACCCTAGCAGCGAAAACTTGAAATCGATGCCCCCTGGTTCAGGCCGACGTCTCCCGATCGGAGCGGAGGTTGATGCTGGAGGTGTTTCATTCCGCATATGGGCTCCTGCGCGGGAACGCTGTTTCCTCGTGATTGACGACGTCGAGTATGAGATGACGGCGGAGGATGGCGGATATTTTCACCTTTATCTCGTTGGTCACGCTGCAGGCGCGAGATACCGGTTCCACTTCGGAGACGCGACCGATCTTCTTGCCGATCCTGCTTCGCGCTTTCAGCCCGATGGCCCATCGGGGCCTTCTGTTGTCGTGGATCCGGGGCGTTATCAGTGGAATGATCGTGATTGGCGAGGCATCCGCCCAATCGGAGTTGTTCTCTACGAGATGCACATCGGCACCTTCACTAGGGAAGGTACGTTTGTCGCGGCCAAGGAGAAGCTGGCGAAACTGCGCGCAATCGGCATCAACTGCCTTGAAATAATGCCGATCAATGAATTCGAAGGCGAATTCGGCTGGGGATATGACGGCACACTGCTATATGCTCCGACGCGCCTCTATGGAACTCCGGATGACGTGCGCGCCTTCATCGACGAGGCGCACCGGATCGGCATCGGGGTGATCCTCGACGTGGTCTACAACCACTTCGGTCACGGCGAGCGTTTCTGCGAGTTAACGCCCGATTATTTCACCGAGCGCTACTCGAACGAGTGGGGTAAGTCGATCAACTTCGATGGCCCGAACAGCCACGGCGTTCGGGAATATGTCGCAAAAAACGCGGCCTATTGGATCGACGAATACCATTTCGATGGTCTGCGTATCGATGCAACCCAGGCCTTGTTCGACTCGAGCCTGGAACACATCGTCACGGTCATCGCCAGGGAAGCGCGGGCCGCGGCAGGACAACGGCAGATCTATCTCGTGAGCGAAAATGAGCCGCAACAAACCGACATGGTGCGGCCGGCAGCGACGGGAGGGCATGGGCTGGACGCCTTGTGGAATGATGATTTCCATCGTTCCGCCACCGTCGCTCTGACCGGGCGCAACGAAGGGTACTACCATGATCATCGCGGTACAGCGCAGGAATTCGTGTCCGCCGCCAAATATGGCTGTCTGTTTCAGGGGCAGCGATATGACTGGCAAGACCGACCGAGGGGAACCGCCGGGCTCGACCTCAAACCGTGGAATTTCGTGCACTTCCTCCAAAATCACGACCAGATCGCCAATTCCGGCACCGGCGCCAGGATCGGCCAGATAACGTCGCCAGCCCGCCTTCGGGCCCTGACAGCTCTCCAGTTGCTGGGCCCGCAGACACCCATGCTCTTTCAAGGGCAGGAGTTTGGCGCCTCATCTCCCTTCTGTTATTTCGCAGATCATGACGGAGAATTCGCCGACACTGTACGGCAGGGTCGGCGTGAATTCATCAGCCAATTCCCCAATCTGAGGGACAAACGGCTCATCATCCAGATGGCGGACCCATGTGCCCGCGAGACGTTCGACAGCGCGAAGCTTGATTGGGCTGAATGTGAAAACAACGCGGCTGTCGTTCTTCTTCATCGCGACCTGCTCAAACTGCGTCAAACACACAAGGCCTTTTCTCGCCAAGCCTGCGCTCGTGATGGCCAGATAGACGGCAGCGTCCTATCGAGCTCCGCCTTTCTCCTGAGGTTTTTCGCTGAGCAACAGTCTGACGAGAGGCTGCTGCTAATCAACTTCGGCAAGGACCTCGTCATCGATAGTCTGCCGGATCCGCTTTTTGCTCCACCACAATGCCAGCAATGGCGTCTTTGCTGGTCGAGCGAGGACGCTTCTTACGGCGGCAGCGGACGCCGACCTTATGACTTTCAGAAGCGTTGGGTGTTGAATGGGGATATTGCTTTGGTTCTCGCCTCCGTAAAGGTGAGCAACGGTCGACCGGCCTCACCCGGCCCCACGAACGACCGTTAAGCCGGAATCTCGCGAGACGAAAACTCCGGCCCCTAACCGAAAACATCGCTCGCTCTGTAGAGGCCGGTTTGTGCAGCATCCTCTCAGGGCAAAGAAAACCGACATGCGGTCGATAAGGCGGGTCCAGACGACAAGCCGACGCTCATCGATATTCCGGCGCAACGAACGGGTTGCCCAGCTCAACCGTGATCGAGCCGATATGCGATGCGGGCGCCATCCTCCTGAGCGGTTCAGGTGGCGTCACCGATCCTTTCACGTCCCCGGCGCGTCTCCAGTTCGTGAGCGTATGGGCCGGCATGCCCGCCCGTTCTCATGAAGTGCCTATCTATCTCAGCGATGATCGCTTCAGCCTTCTCTCCACCATTCAATCTGATGAGAGCGTCCAATTTTGCTTCCGTACGATCGTCGTTTTCTTTCGAAGAGGGGGAGCCGATATAGAGGAAGTAGGCAAGACCAACGACCTGCCAGAGCAATTGCAGGAATTCGGACTGCCAGTTTTCAAAAGTGTCTCTGCTCATTTCCATGAGGTAGGCGTTGATCTCAGGCGTTTGCCCGTGGCTCTGCTGCTCGCCGACAAAGGCGAACCAGCCAAACAGCCAATGGCCGGCGAGCGAAAATAGGAAGAAGCCAACGGTGATCCAGGCATAGGCGTACTTTTTGAACATGATACCTCCTTAGACAGGTCTATTCTCGAGTGCGGTTGTGTGAGAGACCAGCCGCATTTGCCGACATGCTCATCAGCTGATCCCTGACCTGCCTTCCAAGTCATCCCGCGCAGAGCGATCGAAGGAAGCAACCGACGCTCCAGCCTGGAAGTTCGGCAGTACCTCGCGTCCGAAGATTTCGATGAACTCGCGCTGATTGCGCCCGACATTGTGAATATAGATCTGCTCGAATCCCATCGCGACATCGGCTTCCAGCCATTCGACATGCCGATGCGGCTCGGCCGAGATGCGAACGTGCTCATCCATATCCTCCGGCCGCACCTTGAGGCAGGCCTCGTCGAACTCCTCCGGCAATCGAAGCGTCTCGGAGATAGCGGCGGAAATCGCGTTGCTGCGCCACTGGTCGTAGGCGTTTGTCCTGGCTTCGTCTTCGGACCCGGCATAGGAAATGTGCGTCTGTAAGTAGAGTGGCTTTCCTGCCCCGCCTCCACGCCGGAAGGCATCGACGATCTCGCCAAGCTTGTACCGCGGCTGATTGATGGTGATGAGCGCATCCGCCCAACTGCCTGCCCACTCTGCCGTGTTTGGCGACAGCGCGCCGGCGACAATCCGTGGAAGGTCGTCGGGAAGTGTATGAACGCGTGCCTGATCGACTTTGATGGGCTCTGCGCGACTGACAAGCTTCCCCGACCATAAATCCCGCATGATTTCCACCGCCGCCCTCAGCCGCTCATTTCTTTCGGGTTTCGAGGGCCAGCGGTCGCCGGTGACATGCTCATTCATCGCCTGCCCGCTGCCGACGGCAATCCACGGCAAGCGCCCTGGAAACATCTGCGCGACCGTCGCGCCCGCCTGTGCGGTCATTGCCGGATGATAACGCCAGCCCATCGGAACGGTAATGATACCGAACGGAATAGAGTGCGTGGCCTGGAGCGCCGCCCCTAGCCAAGCCCATGCAAAGCCAGACTGACCTTGCCTCTCGCTCCATGGCGTCAGGTGGTCCGACGACATCACCGCCTGGAAACCTGCGGCCTCTGCGGCTTGCACATGTCCGAGGAGCTCGCTTGGCGAAAATTGTTCGTGGGACGCGTGATAACCGATCAGCGTCATGATCCGTTCCCTTCCGAAATAAACCAGTGATAGGCGTAGGGCTCAAGCTCAAGGCGCGGATGGGCGACCCCCTCGTACTCCATGTTGCCTATGAGATCTCGAAAGCGTTTGGGTTGCATGCCGCCGAAGTTGATTTCTGTTCTGATGTGCCGATCCGCAAGATTATGGACGAGCAGCAGAAGCGCGCCGGCCGCTTCAAAACCGTGGACCAAAACAGCCGGATCGCCGGCGCTCAGCCTCACCAGCCGGCCCTTGGTGAAAAGCGGCTGGTTCCTGCGTAGGAAAATAAAGCGCTTAACCCTGTTCAATAGAGAATTCGGGTCCTCACACTGGTCGGCCACGTTCACCTTTCTATAGGAAAACGGCCCCTCGACGACGAGCGGCTGGCATAGCTTTCCGCTGCTGGCGCTGGAGAACCCCGCGTTCCTCTCCCCTGACCACTGCATCGGTACCCGCACGGTGCTGCGTCCGGGCTGAGAGAGGTCCTCCCCAATGCCAATCTCGTCCCCGTAGACGATAAGCGGCGGCCCGCTCAGAGAAAAGATGATGCTGAAGGCAAGTTCGATCCGCTGCTGATTGCCACCTAGCATGGGCGCGACGCGGCGGCGGATGCCGCGGCCGAAGGCCTGCATCTCTTCCTTCGGCGCAAAGGCGTCGAAGACATTCTTCTTCAAATCCGCCGGAACCTGTGAAAAATCGAGCTCATCGAGGTTGCGCAAGAAATTTACCCAGCCGCAACCCGCTGGCGGCTCCGGAAGCAGGCTCAGTCCTTGGTTGATGGAGGCCGCGTCCTCTCTGGCGAAACCTGCGAAGAGGTAGCAGGCGAGCATGAAATTCAGCAGAAGATGAAGTTGGTCCCCCTCTCCAAAGAAGGCGTCGGAAGCCTCCGGCCGAAGATTGACTTCTCCGAGAAGCACACCGCCCGGTCGCCTGCTGTGCAGATAGCTTCCAATCTGCCTCAATACGCCATGTGGATCGCGGGGGTTGGCGTGTTCGAACCCCTTGTCGGCAATAATAAGTGGAGCCGCGTCCAGCCTGAACCCGCTGACGCCGAATGCAATCCAGTAATCGACGATACGCAATATCTCTTCACGCACCTGCGGATTTGCAATATTCAGTTCAGGCTGAAAGTCGTAGAAGTTATGGAAATAATAGGCTCTCGCCACCTCATCGTAGGTCCAGAGGCTGTTCACTTCGCCCGGAAAAATCGACTTCGCCCCGGAAGCGACGGGTGGAGGGTCGGCGCTCCAGACATAGTAATCGCGGTAGCGCGTCTCGTCGTCGTGTCTGGCGGCTTGGAACCAGGGGTGCTGATCAGAGGTGTGATTGACGACGAGGTCGATAATGACGCGAATGCCGTGCTCACCAGCGCTGTGCAGAAAAGCCAGGAAATCTTCAAGCGTCCCCACCTTCGGGTTGATCGAGTAAAAATCACTGACGTCATAACCGTTGTCGCGGTCAGGACTGCGATAAAACGGAAGGAGCCAGATGCAGGTGATGCCAAGCTCCGAAAGATATGTCAGCTTTTCCGCAAGACCGATGAAGTCACCAATGCCGTCGCCATTGCCATCCGCAAATTTCTCAACATCTATACTGTAGATCACGGCCTCCTTATACCAGCTACTGCTTCGGTTCGGCTCCACGACGGTCTCCTGTTAGTCCTTGCTGGAAACATCTAACGGTTCCGGAGGGGCTGAGTTCCTTGGATCCTCTCAGGTTCACTGGCGTCGCAGGATGATGGAGGGTGTTTTTCCTGTCGGAACCTGCCGGCACCGGAGGAGTTCATCCGCGGAGCAAACGAGAACGGCCGCGATAGCGCTCGCACTCCAATGCATTGGAGCACCGCCCCCTATGGCGGCTTTTCGACCGGTGTGCCTTGGATCGAAGTCAATCCCAACTATTCGAAAGTCAATGCCGAAGCGGCCACTATGGACGAGAAGTCGATCTGGAACCACTATCGCAAGCTGATCGCCCTCCGGAAGACGCACCCGCTCATCGTCTACCGCGAATACCGATCCTGGCTCGACCAACACCCCAATGTCTTCGTCTATACCCGTACGCTCGATAGCGACGATCAGCGAAACCATTGAGCTCAAGCCATACGAGGCGTTCGCCATAAGCGTCTGAGTGAAGCTCCGAAACGAACATGGCAGGTCTCGCCGGGACCAGAGTGACGGCTTTGCAACGCCGTTGACAAAGGTGATCCGCAGCGTTGCATTGAACCGGCAATAGATTTATGTCGAACTCGCTGCACGATCGCAGCGTGTACCGCAGAGGAGGCAGCCATGGCTCGCAAACACCTCACCGACTTCAGCTTTTGAGGTCACGTCGAAACGACGTAAATCCTTCCCGTCCGAAGCCCGGGTCAAGACCGGTTCGCAGATCGTTCATGGCGATGTCGAATTGATCGAAAAACTCGGCCGCAACGATCCCTGCCCCTGCGGTTCCAGGAGGCGGTTTCAAGAATTGCTGCCTGCATTCCGGCCGCTATGACGGCATTCAACGGGATTACTATTTTTAGAAACCGTGACTGAAGGTGGCGGCGCCCTTTACAGAAGGGCGCCCCCTCATCATGCGGGCAGAGCAACATGCCGGATCACAGCTGGAAAGCCTTGACCTCGTTGCCCCGCTCGATGGTCCGGTTGGCGACGAAACGTCCGGATTTCGCCGCCGCCTGCTTCTCAGCCTCGATTTGGTGCAACATTGCTTGAAGGCGCCGAAGCGCCAGGGCTTTGTTGCGGTGCTGGGAATTGCAAGCATGAGGCGTGCTAACCGCAGAATGATTTCCGATAGGCGCCTGGGCTCGTCCCCAGCCTCCGACGAAAATGATGCCGCATGGTCGCCAGCGTGCCGAAGCCGCTTGATATCGCGATGTCGTCGAGCGATACCGCAAGCTCTTTCTCGAGAAGATCGCGCGCGTGCCGCAGCCGCTCCTTCAGCAGCCACTCGCCGACACTCTCACCCGTTGCGGCTTCGAAGCGGCGTTGAAAGGTGCGCATGCTCATGCCCGCTCTTTTGGCGAGCAGATTGATCGGCTGCTCCTCGGACAGGCTTTCCCGCATCCATTCGATCAGCGGCCCGAGACGGAGGCCCTCGCGCTCTTCCGGCACGGGAGCCGCGATGAACTGCGCCTGCCCGCCCTCACGATGCGGCGGAACGACGAGACGTCGCGCAACGCTGTTTGCGGCATCCGGGCCGAAATCACTGCGCACCACATGCAAGCAGAGATCGATGCCGGCCGCGCTTCCCGCCGCCGTCAGAATGCTGCCCTCGTCCACGTAGAGAACATCGGCGTCAAGAGTGATGTCGGGATAACGCGCTGCGACCGAGGCGACGTAGCGCCAATGCGTGGTCGCCCGCCGTCCGGCGAGCAGACCGGCCCCAGCAAGCACGGCAACGCCGGAGCAGAGCGACATGATGCGCGCGCCGCGCTGATGGGCTGCCCTAAGCGCTGCGGCGAGCGGCGCAGGCACCGGCGCATCGATCGCCCGCCAGCCCGGCACGACAATCAGGTCCGCCTCCTCAAGCACCTCCAGTCCCTTGCCGACGGCGACCGTCAACCCGCCGGCGGCGCGCAGCGGCCCCGGCTCGATACCGCAGACGGAGAAGCGATACCAGCCTTCGCCCATCTCCGGGCGCGGCAGGCCGAAGACCTCATAGGCGATGCCGAATTCGAAGGTGCAAAGCCCATCATAGGCAAGGGCTGCGACCAGGGGGCCTTTCGTCTGATGCGGCGATGTGTTTGGCATGATTTTTACGGTGTCAGTCATGATGGCCAATTTCGCAAAGCTGTAGCATCGGCGATACCAGGCTGCAATTCCAACACGAAAGGAAAGACATATGCCAAGCCCTGTCGCCGAAATACCCGCCGCCGAGCCCGATCTCGCCGCCGCCCATTATGCCGCCAAGCTCGCCTTCGAAACCGATTGCTCGGATGTCCATGCTGCCTTTGCCGGCGCCAAGGTCGATTTCGTTCTCCTCGACGTGCGCTCGCCGGCCCTGTTTGCGCAATCCCATGTACCTGGCGCGATCAATCTTCCGCACGGCAAGATGACCGCGCACCGCATGTCGGAATGGGCAAGGGACACGCTGTTCGTCGTCTATTGCGCCGGTCCCCACTGCAACGGCGCCGATAAGGCCGCTTTCCGCCTCGCCAAGCTCGGCCTGAGGACGAAGTTGATGATCGGCGGCATGACCGGCTGGGCCGACGAGGGCTTTGCCTTCGAAAGCGCGGCCATAGCTGCCGAATAAGACGGACAATGCCCTCATCATGCGGTCACATGGAGTTGAGGGAAGCCCATGTTTTTCTATGGGTTTCCCTGGAAATACGGGAATGCTGCAATATATCGCTAGTTCATCCTCAGATGAACGGCACCCTATGCCATAATCCGTAGACCGGTCCGCATGTCACTTCGCAGCGTGCTTCGCGCACAAACAGCAGATTGCCACGCCGAGGTCGATATGCTTTTCGGCACGTTCGATCTTTCCAATAGAGAGCGGTATAGGACATTCCTGCGCGCGCATGCCCGGATCGTGCCGGCCGCCGAAAATGCGATCGAGAATGCCGGAATCCTCCGCCTGCTGCCCGACTGGTCGGAACGCAGACGCGCGCCGCTGCTCTTTGCCGATATCCGCGCGCTCGGCGATCAAATGCCGGCGCTCCTTCCGCCGCCGGCGCTCGGCTGCGAAGCGGCACTCTGGGGAGCGCTCTATGTGCTCGAAGGCTCCAAGCTCGGCGGCGCTCTGCTCGCCAAGTCCGTGCCGGATCACCTGCCGAGCAGCTATCTCGCGCCGCGAGGGCCGAAGGGCGCCATGCGTCTCTTCATGGAGCGCCTCGACGCGAGCGATGTCGACGACCCCGCGGCAGCCGTCTCCGCGGCCCGCACCGTCTTCGATCTCTTCCTCAAAGCCGGTCAGCTTGAACTGGAAGCCGTCCCATGAGCGGCACACGCGAACCCGTCGACCTCACCAATTGCGACCGCGAGCCGATCCATCAGCTCGGCGCAATCCAGCCCTTCGGCTTTCTGCTGGCAGTATCTTCGGATTGGATCGTCACACGCGCCTCCGTAAACCTTGCAGACTTTCTGGGCGTGACACAGGCCGATGCTCTCGGCCGTCCCGCTTCCACGCTGATCATGCCCGAAGCGCTCCATGCGATCCGCAATAAGCTCACCACCTTGCGCGGTGCCGATGTCGTCGAGCGCATTTTCGCGATCGCCCTGACGCCCGATCAATCCAAGTTTGACGTTGCCGTGCACTTCAATGAAGATCAGGTCATCATCGAAGGCGAGCGCTGCCAGGAAGACAGGCGCAACGCCCCTTCCCTCTCCATGCGCAGCATGATCTCCCGCCTCGACCAAACGGAAACGCTGGATGCCTTCTTCCGCGAGGGGGCAAGACAGGCGCGCGCCCTGACCGGCTTCGATCGGGTCATGGTCTATCGTTTCGACGAAGGCGGTTCCGGCGAGGTTGTAGCCGAAGCCGCCCGCAGCGGCATCGGCTCGTTCCTGGGACTGCATTATCCCGCTTCCGACATCCCGGTGCAGGCGCGAGCGCTTTACCTGCGCAACCTGTTCCGCATCATTGCCGATGTCGATGCCGTTCCGGTCCCGGTCCTTCCGGAACGCGACGAACGCGGCCAGCCGCTCGATCTCTCCATGTCGGTGCTGCGCTCGGTTTCGCCGATCCACATCGAATATCTGAAGAATATGGGCGTCGGCGCTTCGCTCTCCATATCGATCGTGGTGGATGGCAAGCTCTGGGGCCTATTTGCCTGCCACCATTACGGCCCGCGCCTGCCGTCGGCTCAAAGCCGCTCCACCGCCGAACTCTTCGGTCAGATGTTCGCGTCGCGTCTGGAAAGCCGGGAACGGCGGTTGGCGCTCGACTATGAGACCAAGGCGCGTCGCATCGCCGACCGGCTTCTCACCTCCGTCGCCGACAATGCCAGTCTGCTCGACGACCCGGCCTGGCTGATCGAGGCGCTCGCCGACGCCATTCCTGCCGACGGGATCGGTGTGTGGATCAACGGACGGCTGGCGCTTGCCGGCATCGGGCCGGATGAGAAAAATTTTGCAGCTCTCGTCCGCCATCTCAATCGCAACGCCGCCGGCCGCATCTATGCCGTCGACAGGCTTTCCGAAACCTATCCGGAGCTGGGGATCGACGGTGCGGTGGCGGGCATGCTGGCGATCCCGATCTCGCGCTCGCCGCGCGATTATGTCGTGCTCTTCCGCCAGGAGCTGGTGCGGACCGTCCGTTGGGGCGGCGACCCGCACAAGCCGGTGGAATATGGACCCAACGGCCCGAGGCTGACGCCGCGCAAGAGTTTCGAGGCCTGGTCGGAACTGGTGCGCGGCCGCTCACTTCCGTTCACGGAAGCGGAGCGCCGCGTCGCCGAAACGATCCGCGCCACTTTGATCGAGGTGGTTTTGCGCCTGACGGACGAGGCCAGCATGGCGCGCCAGATGGCAAATGAGCGACAAGAGCTGCTGATCGCCGAACTCAACCACCGCGTCCGCAACATACTGAGCCTGATCACCGGCATCATCCGCCAGTCGCAGACAACCTCCGTGAGCCTCAGCGACTACATCCGCCAGATCGAGGGCCGCGTCCAGTCACTCGCCCGTGCTCATGACCAGATTACCCGCGATCACTGGGCGCCTGCTTCGCTTCGGCAATTGCTGCTGGCCGAGACCGCCGCCTATCTTGGCAAATATGCGCAACGCATTCAGATGCGCGGCGAGGACGTGCTGCTAGAGCCGCAGGCCTTTTCCACCGCTGCCCTTGTTTTCCACGAGCTGATGACCAACAGCGCCAAATATGGCAGCCTTTCCGGCACTGGCAGCGGCATCGTCGAACTCGGCTGGTCCCGCGATGACGAAGGCAATCTGCGCATTGGCTGGCGCGAAAAGGATGGCCCCCCCGTCACCGAACCCACGCATCACGGCTTCGGCTCGACGATCATTCGGCGCTCAATTCCCTATGACCTCGGCGGCAAGGCCGAAGTGCGCTACAACAGGAACGGGCTCGAAGCGGATTTCTTCATTCCGGGGCGGTATGTTGTCCGCCCGACGAGTGAGCGATCAGATTCAACACCGTTCGGCGCAGCTGCACCCAAGCTGATTGCAGGCGGTCGACAGCCGCTTTCCGGCCTGAGCGTGCTGCTGGTGGAAAACAACCTGATCATTGCCATGGACGGCGAAGATATATTGCGCCGGCTAGGCGCCGAAGTAGCAACCGTACCAAGCGTTGCCGAGGCCATGGAAATCCTGGACCACCGGTCCTTCGACCTGGCGCTTCTCGATGTCGATCTCGGCGATGAGACCAGCTTCGGGATTGCCGACCGACTGGCAGCCGGAGGTGTGCCCTTCATTTTTGCCACAGGCTATGGCGAGGGCATCGCCCAGGCGAACAGCCATTCGGATGCGCCCGTTTTACAAAAGCCCTATACGATGGAAGCTGTGACGGACAGTCTCGCCCGTCTGCCGCTTCCTAAACGTAGGTAGACATCAGCTTTCGGAGCGATCCGGCCGCAGCCCGCCGATGAAGAGCTGTTCCAGAAACCGCGCCGCATCCTCGAAGCGGCCCTCGCCGGCATGCTCCTGTCCGAGCACAGCACGCACTTGTACGTCGAAATCCGCATAATGCTGGGTCGTCGACCAGATCGAGAAGATCAGGTGGTATGGGTCGCATTCGATGATCTTGCCCGATTTCGTCCAGGCGCGGATGACCTCCGCCTTCTCGTCGACCAGTTCCTTCAGCGGACCCTTCAGCTCGTCCTCGATATGCGGCGCGCCCTGCAGCACCTCATTGGCGAAGAGCCGGCTTTCCCGTGGAAAATCGCGGGCCATCTCCAGCTTGCGTCTGATATAGCTGCGGATTTCCTCTTCCGGATTGCCTTCGGCGTCGAAGGCGCGCAACGGCTCCAGCCAGGTGTAAAGCACCCGGTCGATCAGCGCCCGGTGCATGGCTTCCTTGGTGCGAAAGTAATAAAGCAGGTTGGGTTTCGACATGCCGGCCACTTCGGCGATCTGGTCGATGGTCGAGCCGCGGAAGCCGCTTGCCGAAAACACGTCGAGCGCCGCTTCCAGGATCTGCTCTTCCTTCTCCTCCTGGATTCGCGTCCGCCTCAGGGTTTTCGCTGCTCTCGGTATGGTCACAGGCTGTCGTTTCCCCTTGAAATTCAACTTCTTCGCTCAAGTTTTCGACTGGCGGCGACCCTGCCGCTTGCTTGAGCAACTGCCCGTATTTTTATCGGCAATTTTCGTGATTTTCGTCTTGAGCCCGGCGATGGAAGTTGTAATGTTTACCAATCGGTCAAATTATCCGCCAGATGAAAAACAAAGGCAACTGGCGATTTTCCGGCGCTCGACAAAACCAATAAGAGGCGCAGGAATAGACCACGGGAACAGGCAGGCATGCCACTTCGCATGACTGCCGCAAACAGGTGAGGGCTTGAAAAATGGTGGCAGCACCAGGCGAGAACATGCGCGTCAATGGCGACCGTCTCTGGGACAGTCTCATGGACATGGCGAAGATCGGACCGGGCATCGCCGGCGGCAACAATCGCCAGACGCTGACGGATTCGGATGCCGAAGGCCGCAGCCTGTTCAAGACATGGTGTGACGACGCGGGCCTCACCATGGGCATCGACCAGATGGGCACGATGTTCGCCACCCGCCCCGGCACCGATCCCGATGCTTTGCCCGTCTATGTCGGCTCGCATCTCGACACTCAGCCCACCGGCGGCAAATATGATGGCGTTCTCGGGGTGCTCGCGGCTCTCGAGGTCGTGCGCACCATGAACGACCTCGGCATCAGAACCAAACACCCGATCGTTGTGACCAACTGGACGAACGAGGAAGGCGCCCGTTTTGCCCCGGCCATGCTGGCCTCGGGCGTCTTCGCCGGAGTGCACAGCCTCGACTTTGCCTATAATCGCAAGGATCCCGAGGGCAATCTGTTCGGCGACGAGCTGAAGCGCATCGGCTGGGTCGGCGACGAAGAGGTCGGCGCCCGCAAGATGCACGCCTATTTCGAATATCACATCGAACAGGGCCCGATCCTCGAAGCCGAGAACAAGCAGATCGGCGTCGTCACCCACTGTCAGGGCCTGTGGTGGCTGGAATTCACCCTTACCGGCAAGGAGGCCCATACCGGCTCGACGCCGATGAACATGCGCGTCAATGCCGGCCTTGCGATGTCGCGCATCCTGGAAATGGTTCAGGGCGTGGCGATGGGCGAGCAACCGGGCGCAGTCGGCGGCGTCGGCCAAGTCTTCTTCTCGCCGAATTCCCGCAACGTGCTGCCGGGCAAGGTGGTCTTCACCGTCGATATCCGCTCGCCCGACAAGGCCAAGCTCGACCGCATGCGGGCAAAGATCGAGTCGGAAGCGCCTGGCATCTGCGATGCCCTGGGTGTCGGCTGCTCCATCGAGGCGATCGGCCATTTCGCCCCCGTCAGCTTCGACGAAAAGCTCGTCACCGCGGTTCGCTCCGCCGCCGAACGCCTCGGCTACACCCACATGAACCTCATCTCCGGCGCCGGCCACGACGCCTGCTGGGCCGCCAAGGTCGCGCCCGCGACGATGGTCATGTGCCCCTGCGTCGGCGGCCTCTCGCACAACGAAGCGGAAGAGATTTCCAAGGAATGGGCGACGGCGGGCGCCGATGTGCTGTTCCATGCGGTGGTCGAGACGGCGGAGATCGTGGTGTGATGTCTGATGTCTCGCCCGGAGCCCCCTCATCCGACCCTTCGGCCACCTTCTCCCCGCTGGGGAGAAGGGAGCGGCTAACGTTGCGTCTTCCCCCTTCTCCCAAAGTCGACGGCTTCCAGCACGCCGAAACCACGACGGATCAACGCCGAACCGAATGGCTCAATGCCAAATGGCTATTCGGTCCTGCGCTTCTGGAATCAGGAAATCTCGCGCGAGCGGCGCTCCGTACTCGAAACGATCCTTGCGGCCTTGCAGGGCCGACTCGAATTCAGTCCCGAACTGCCCGGCTTCTATTCGCCAGCCGCATTCACAAATAAGGATAGGCAACGATCATGACCACAGTCATCAAAAACGGTACCATCGTCACGGCCGACCTCACCTATAAGGCTGACGTCAAGATCGACGGCGGCAAGATCGTCGAGATCGGTCCGGACCTCTCCGGCGACGAGACGCTCGATGCCTCCGGCTGTTATGTCATGCCTGGTGGTATCGACCCGCACACCCATTTGGAAATGCCCTTCATGGGCACCTATTCCTCCGACGATTTCGAAAGCGGTACGCGCGCGGCCCTTTCCGGCGGCACGACCATGGTGGTCGATTTCGCCCTTCCCGCCCCGGGCCAGTCGCTGCTCGAAGCGCTGACCATGTGGGACAACAAATCGACGCGGGCCAATTGCGACTATTCCTTCCACATGGCAGTCACCTGGTGGAGCGAGCAGGTCTTCAAGGAGATGGAGACCATCGTCCGCGACAAGGGCATCAACACCTTCAAGCACTTCATGGCCTATAAGGGCGCACTGATGGTTGATGACGACGAGATGTTCGCCTCCTTCCAGCGCTGCGCCGAACTCGGCGCGCTGCCGCTCGTGCATGCCGAAAATGGCGACGTCGTCGCCTCGATGTCGGCAAAGCTGCTCGCCGAAGGCAATAACGGCCCCGAGGCGCATGCCTATTCCCGTCCGGCTGAAGTCGAGGGCGAGGCCACCAACCGCGCCATCATGATCGCCGACATGGCCGGCTGCCCAGTCTATATCGTCCATACCTCCTGCGAACAGGCGCATGAAGCGATCCGCCGCGCCCGCGCCAAGGGCATGCGCGTCTATGGCGAGCCGCTGATCCAGCATCTGACGCTGGACGAAAGCGAATATTCCAATCCCGACTGGGATCACGCCGCCCGCCGCGTCATGTCGCCGCCCTTCCGCAGCAAGCAGCATCAGGACAGCCTCTGGGCCGGGCTTGCCTCCGGCTCGCTGCAGGTGGTCGCCACCGACCATTGCGCCTTCACCACGGCACAGAAGCGGTTCGGCGTCGGCGACTTCACCAAGATCCCGAACGGCACCGGCGGTCTCGAAGACCGCATGCCGATGCTCTGGACCCACGGCGTCAACACCGGCAGGCTGACGATGAACGAATTCGTCGCCGTCACCTCGACCAATATCGCCAAGATTCTCAACATCTATCCGAAGAAGGGCGCGATCCTCGTCGGCGCCGATGCGGACATCGTTGTCTGGGACCCAAACCGTTCGAAGGTCATCTCGTCCAAGGCCCAGCAGTCGGCGATTGATTACAACGTCTTCGAGGGCAAGGAAGTGACGGGCCTGCCACGCTTCACGCTGACGCGCGGCGTGGTCGCCATCGAGGAAAGCACGATCAAAACCCGCGAGGGCCACGGCGAATTCGTGAGGCGCGAACCGGTCACTGCCGTCAGCAAGGCACTATCCACCTGGAAGGAGATCACCTCTCCGCGCAAGGTGGAACGAAGCGGCATTCCGGCAACCGGCGTATGACGATGGAGCATAATGATACGGCCATCAACCGGGGAACGACGCCTTCATGCGGATGACCTCACGCCGGCACCAGCGCGTCCAGCTCCGGGAGAAGCACGACGCTTTCCTGCTCGTGTGGATCGGTGCGGGCAATAACTGCCGTGCATGGCGTGCTGCTGAGGTTCGCCGGCATATGCGGCACGCCGGCCGGGATGTAGAAGAGCTCGCCGGCATGGGTGATGACGTGATGCTCCAGCCGGTCCCCGTACCAGGTATGGGCCTCGCCGGAGAGGACGTAGATCGCCGTCTCGTGCGCCTCGTGCAGATGCGCCTTGGCGCGTACGCCGGGCGGGATCGTCAGGAGGTGCATGCAGATGCCCTTGGCGCCGACCGTCTCGGCCGCTATCCCTTCGAAGTAGCTGAGCCCCTGCTTGCCGTCATAGGCATGCTTGGGGCGAACGATGTGGCAGGTAGGTTGTGATGTCGCGTCCATTCTCTTCCTCCATGAAATGTGCCGCCGGCAGTGCCTGTGGCGATGGTAACATGCAAACCGCCTCCCCGCGGCGAAAACAAGAACGGTCGCATTGATGCAAGCACCCTCCGTCGTATCCGCCAAGGATCTCTGTCTCACCTACCAGGCGAATGACGGCCCGGTGCAGGCCCTCAGCGATGTCAATCTCGATGTCCGCAAGGGCGACTTCGTCTCTTTCATCGGCCCGTCGGGCTGCGGCAAGACGACCTTCCTGCGCGTCATCGCCGATCTCGAAAAGAGCACGTCGGGCGAGATTTCGATCAACGGCATGACGCCGGAAGAAGCCCGCAAGGCTCGCGCCTACGGCTATGTCTTCCAGGCGCCGGCGCTCTATCCCTGGCGCACCATCGAAAACAACATCGCCCTGCCATTGGAGATCATGGGTTATTCCGGCGCCGACCGGGCGAGGCGCATCGCCGAAGCGCTCGATCTCGTCAGCCTTTCCGGTTTCGAGAAGAAATTCCCCTGGCAGCTTTCCGGCGGCATGCAGCAGCGCGCCTCGATCGCCCGCGCGCTCGCCTTCGACGCCGATCTGTTGTTGATGGACGAGCCTTTCGGCGCGCTGGATGAAATCGTCCGCGACCATCTGAACGAAGAGCTGCTGAAACTCTGGGCGCGCACCAACAAGACGATCTGTTTCGTCACCCACTCCATTCCCGAGGCGGTCTATCTCTCCACCAAGATCGTGGTGATGTCGCCGCGCCCGGGCCGCGTCACCGACGTGATCGACTCGCCCCTGCCGGCCGAACGCCCGCTCGACATCCGCGACACCCCCGAATTCCTGGAGATCGCCCATCGCGTCCGCGAGGGGCTGAGGACGGGGCATAGCCATGAGGTTTAGGCGCGTGTTGTCGGAAAAGACCCCTCCCCAACCCCTCCCCACAAGGGGGAGGGGCTTGAGCGCCGAACCCGCCGCCAGCCTTGATTCTATTTCGCGACCGTCGCTGGAGAACTCGGCGAGCGCGGCAGGTTTGCCCCTCCCCCTTGTGGGGAGGGGTTGGGGAGGGGTTTAAATGCCACATTCAAACATCACCCCCAAAACCCGCGACACGGCAAAGCGCCTTCGTCGTGAACTCACGAAAGCCGAGGCCGCGATGGGGGACATGCTGCGCGATCTCAGGCCCTATGGCGCGAGATTCAGGCGTGAGACGCCAATTGGTCCCTATATCGCGGATTTCGCTTGGCTTTCAGCAAGACTGATTGTCGAAGTCGACGGCGACAGTCACGAGACGGTCGAGGGTCGGCGACATGATCTCGCCCGCGATGCATTCCTGCGCAGTCAAGGTTTCACAGTGCTGCGCTTCGACAACGCCCTGGTGCTCGACGGACCCGACTACGTGTTTATCACCATCGAAAAACACGCCGCTCCATTTTTGAAGGAGCGCGTCGCGTGAAACCCGATACTTTCAAAAACAAGGTCGTCCCCGTCACCACCATCCTGCTCGTCCTCGTCGCCATCTGGTATGTCGCCGCGGTCCTGATGAACGCGCCGTTCCAGCGCGACATGGACAGCCGTGCCGGCGCCACACCGACGACGTTCGAATTCATCGGCAAGACGCTGGCGCAGCCGAAACCGATCCTGCCGGCGCCGCATCAGGTGGCGCAGAATGTCTACGAGAACACCGTGCTGCGCAGCCTGTCGAGCAATCGCAGTCTCGTCTATCACAGCTGGGTCACGCTCTCCTCCACCCTGCTCGGCTTCGGCTTCGGCATGCTGCTCGGCATTCTCCTTGCCGTGCTGATCGTGCACAACCGCGCCATGGACCGCTCGCTGATGCCGTGGCTTGTGGCGAGCCAGACCATACCGATCCTCGCCATCGCGCCGATGATCGTTATCATTTCCTACAATGTGCTGACCGGCGACAATGCGCTCGCCCATCTCCTGAACCTCGATTCCGACGCCTCCCGCCTCGCCTCCAAGGCGCTGATCTCCACCTACCTCTCTTTCTTTCCCGTCGCCGTCGGTATGGTGAAGGGATTGCGGTCGCCTGAGATCATGCATCTCGACCTGATGCGCACCTATTATGCCAGCCCGATGCAGACTTTCTGGAAGCTGCGCGTTCCGGCATCGATCCCCTTCCTCTTCACCTCGATGAAGGTCGCAATCGCCGCAAGCCTGGTCGGCGCCATCGTCGGCGAGCTACCGACGGGGGCCACCGCCGGCATCGGTTCGAAGCTGCTTGCCGGCTCCTATTACAGCCAGACGGTCGACATCTGGGCGGCCCTCGTCGCCGGATCGCTGCTGGCCGGCATCCTGGTTGCAATCGTCGGCCTTGCTGCGAAGATGGTCGACCGCGCCATGGGCGGGAGGCCGGCATGAGACATCTGTCCTTCTCCTGGCAGGGCGTGACCGCTCTCCTTCTCTGTATGGCTGCACTGATCAACTTGCCGCTTTTGGCCGAGGGCGCACCCCGGCCCTTGACGGACGGCGCGGCCAGCCTCGTTTTCATCATCGTTATCGCCGCCGCCCTGCTGTCCTTTGCGCCGCAGCCGCCGGCCTATCGTGCCACCGTGCTGTTCATCGGCGCCCATGGCGCCGCCTGGATGCTGCTTTCCGCTCTCTCCGGCAACGAGGGCATGGCCAGTCGGGCGTTCTTCCTGCTGCTCTTCGCCTGCTGGCTGCTGGCTTGGCGATGCGTCACCGAGCTTTCGAAACAGCAGCCCGTAACCGCCTTCGGCAAATCGACGCTTCAACTGCTGATCCCGGCAATCTTCGGCGCCTGGATCCTGATCCTCTGGGAAGCAGCCACGCGCGGCGCCGGCATTCCCTTCATCATCCTGCCGCCGCCGAGCGCCATCGGCGCCCGTATCATCGCCTCCCTGCCGATCCTCGGTGCCGACGTCAGGCAGACGATCTTCAAGGCAGTGCTGATCGGTTATATCGTCGGCTGCCTCAGCGGCTTTGTCGTCGCCGTGCTGGCCGACCGCATCACCTTCCTGCGCCGCGGTCTGCTGCCGATCGGCAACATGGTCTCGGCCCTGCCCATCATCGGCGTCGCCCCCATTATGGTCATGTGGTTCGGCTTCGACTGGCCGTCGAAAGCGGCCGTCGTCATTATCATGACCTTCTTCCCGATGCTGGTGAATACCGTCGCCGGGCTTGCAGCCTCCGGCAGCATGGAACGCGACCTGATGCGCACCTATGCCTCGAGCGACTGGCAGACGCTGCTCAAGCTCAAGCTTCCGGCGGCCATGCCGTTCATTTTCAACGCACTGAAGATCAACTCGACGCTGGCGCTGATTGGTGCCATCGTTGCCGAATTCTTCGGGACGCCGATCGTCGGCATGGGCTTCCGCATCTCCACCGAGATCGGCCGCATGAATGTCGACATGGTCTGGGCGGAAATCGCCGTCGCGGCGCTGGCCGGCTCGATCTTCTATGGCGTCATCGCCCTGACCGAACGGGCGATGACATTCTGGCATCCGTCTATCCGTGGTGGCTAGACGCGCGCGGGCTCGCAAACGGGTCCGGGCATAACTTCAGAGGGTAAGGATAAGAAAATGAGAAAGTTGATGGTTGCAATGATGGCGAGCGCGATGACGCTTGCCGCCGCGCACGCGATGGCCGCCGACAAGGTGGTGCTGCAGCTGAAATGGGTCACGCAGGCCCAGTTCGGCGGCTATTACGTCGCCAAGGACAAGGGCTTCTACAAGGAGGAAGGTCTCGAAGTCGACATCAAGCCGGGCGGTCCTGATATCGCCCCCGAACAGGTGATCGCCGGCGGCGGCGCCGATGTGATCGTCGACTGGATGGGCGGCGCTCTGGTTGCCCGCGAAAAGGGCGTTCCGCTCGTCAACATCGCTCAGCCTTTCCAGAAGTCGGGCCTGCAAATGATCTGCCGGAAGGACGGCCCTGTTAAGACCGAGGCCGACTTCAAGGGTCATACGCTCGGCGTCTGGTTCTTCGGCAACGAGTACCCCTTCTTCGCCTGGATGAACAAGCTCGGCCTGTCGACGGAAGGCGGCCCGAACGGCGTCACCGTGCTGAAACAGAGCTTCGATGTGCAGCCACTCGTCCAGAAGCAGGCCGACTGCATCTCGGTCATGACCTATAACGAATACTGGCAGGCGATCGATGCCGGCTTCAAGCCGGAGGAACTGACGGTCTTCAACTATACCGAGATGGGCAACGACCTCTTGGAAGACGGCCTCTATGCGATGGAGGACAAGCTGAAGGACCCGGCCTTCAAGGAGAAGATGGTCAAGTTCGTCCGCGCCTCGATGAAGGGCTGGAAATATGCGACCGATAATCCTGACGAGGCCGCCGAGATCGTCGTGGACAATGGCGGCCAGGACGAAAACCACCAGAAGCGCATGATGGGCGAAGTAGCCAAGCTCGTCGGGGACGGCTCCGGCAAGCTGGATGAAGCTCTCTATGCCCGCACGGCAAAGGCGCTGCTCGACCAGAAGATCATCAGCAAGGAGCCATCTGGCGCCTGGACGCACGACATCACCGACGCCGCCTCCAAGTAAATCCGCTGCAATGCAACGGGAAACGCGCGGGGAGATTTCCGCGCGTTTCGTCTTTTTCCGTGCTTAGAAAATAAATGGCCCGCGTCTGTCGCATTTGTCGGACGTCAAACGTCATTGGGTAGAGGCGAGATCAATCATCGTCATGCTCACATAACCTTCCGATGATTGATTCAAGTTAGCATGGTAATTATTATGAGCTCGTGGGGAATTGTTTTCTGCCGGACTTGCATATCGAGCAAATCGATACCAATTAGAGACCGATTTTCCGGTGAGGGACGAAGACGGCAAATGAAGTGCGGATACCCTTGAGAATACAGGAAGGCAGTGGCCTGATCGCGAGCTGATCTGCAGACGCGCGAATTCGGCCAACCTTGTTACAAGATTGGACGAAGACGAATGGCACGCAAGCCGATTGGAATTCTAGGCGCATCCACCCTCTTTGCAGCCGCACTTGCTGCATCCTCCGCCTTTTCGCAGGAAACGCCGGTCGCAAAACCGCAGCAGAACCTGCCGGCGATCGTCGTCACCACGGCTGTAAATCGCACCCTCGTCGACCGTGTCATCGGCACGGGAACGGTCAAGCCAGTCGAAGAAGTCTATATCCAGCCGCAGGTCGAGGGCCTGTCGATCCGCACGCTGAGAGCCGATATCGGCGACAAGGTTCAGGCCGACAGCACATTGGCGACGCTCAACGATGACGCGCTGGTCCTGGAGAAGAGCCAGATGATGGCGACGAAGGCCAAGGGCGAGGCAAGCCTCGCCCAGCTGCGCGCCCAGCTCATCGAGGCGCAGGCCAATGCCGAACAGGCTAGGCAGCAGCAGGCCCGCGCCCAGGAAATGGTCAAGAAGGGCACGGTTTCCACCGCCCAGGTCGAGCAGGCCGATGCGACCGCCGCCGCCGCCAATGCCCGCGTCGTCTCCGCCGAGCAGGCGATCGAGGTCGCTGAAGCTGACCTCAAGGTCTTCGACAGCCAGATCGCCGATGCCGATCTGAAGCTGGCGCGCACCGATGTGAAGACGCCGGTCGCCGGCACGATCTCGGCAAAGAACGCCAAGGTCGGCGCCATTGCCGCCGGTAACGGCGACCCGCTGTTCACACTCATCCGCGACGGCGATATCGAGCTCGTCGCCGAGGTCGCCGAAAGCGACATCGTCAGGATCATGGCCGGCCAGAAGGCGACGATTTCGCTTTCCGGCAGCCGCGAGAAGCTTTCCGGCGCCGTGCGCCTCGTGTCGCCGACCGTCGATCCGGGCACCCGCCTCGGCCTTGTCCATATCTCCATCGACGATGACAGCAAGGCGCGCTCCGGCATGTATGGCAGTGCCGAGATCATCGTGCGCGAGACCCAAGGCGTATCGCTTCCCTTGACCGCGGTCTTGACCGGCAATGAAGGCTCGTCGGCCCGGAAGGTCGAGGATGGTGTGGTAAAATTCGCCAAGATCGAGACCGGCATCCAGGACGGGGCCTATGTCGAGATCGTCAATGGATTGAAGAGCGGCGATGAGGTCGTGGCCAAGGCGGGCGCCTATGTCCGCGACGGCGACCGCATCACGCCGGTGCGTGAACAGCCCTCGGCTTCCAACTAAAGAGACCATCCGATGAATTTTTCAGCCTGGTCCATTCGAAACCCGATCGCGCCGCTGCTGGCCTTCTGCCTGTTGATATTCATCGGCATCCAGTCCTTCAACACGCTGCCGATCACACGCTTCCCAAACATCGACGTGCCGCTGGTTTCGATCAGCGTGACGCAGAGCGGCGCTTCGCCGGCCGAACTGGAAATGCAGGTGACCAAGGAGATCGAAGACGCGATCGCCTCGATCACCGGCATCGACGAAATCCAGTCGACGGTAACCGACGGCAGCTCGCAGACCAACGTCATGTTCCGCATGGAAGTGCCGACGGAACAGGCCGTGCAGGACGTCAAGGATGCGATCGACCGCATCCGCAGCGATCTGCCGGCGACAGCCGAAACGCCGATCGTCACCAAAGTCGACGTCGAGGGCCAGGCGATCCAGACCTTCGCCGTTTCCTCGCCCGACATGTCGCTCGAAGAACTCTCCTGGTTCGTCGACGATACGGTCAAGCGCGCCCTGCAGGGCCAGGCCGGTATCGGCCGCGTCGACCGCTACGGCGGCGCGGAGCGCGAAGTGCGCATCGAACTCACCCCCGCCAAGCTCGATGCCCATGGTATCACCGCCGCAAGCGTCAACCAGCAGCTGCGCGGCACCAACGTCGACCTCGGCTCCGGCCGCGGCCAGGTGGCGGGCAGCGAACAGGCGATCCGCGTACTCGGCGATGCCCGCAATGTTGCCGAACTCGCAGACACGACGATCGCACTGCCGAACGGCCGTTTCGTCAAGCTGTCCGACCTCGGCGTCATCAAGGACACTTATGAGGAGCCGAAATCCTTCTCGCGCTTCAACGATACGCCTGTTGTCACCTTCGGCGTCTTTCGTTCGAAGGGCGCCAGCGAGGTCAGCGTCGCCGAAACCGTAGCGCAGAGCCTCGACAAGGTCAGAAGCGAAAACCCGAATGTGAAGATCGAGATGATCGACGATTCGGTGTATTTCACCTACGGCAACTACGAAGCGGCCATTCATACGCTGCTCGAAGGCGCGCTGCTCGCCGTCATCGTCGTCCTGCTCTTCCTCCGGAACTGGCGCGCGACGCTGATTTCGGCGATCGCGCTGCCGCTGTCTGCGATCCCGACCTTCTGGGTCATGGACATGATGGGCTTCTCGCTGAACCTCGTCAGCTTCCTGGCCCTGACGCTGGCGACCGGTATCCTCGTCGACGACGCGATCGTCGAAATCGAAAACATCGCCCGCCATATCAAGATGGGCAAGACGCCCTATCGGGCGGCGATCGAGGCGGCTGATGAAATCGGCCTCGCCGTCATTGCCACCACCTTCACCATCATCGCCGTCTTCGTGCCGGTTTCCTTCATGCCGGGCATTCCCGGCCAGTACTTCATTCAGTTCGGCCTGACCGTCGCCTTCTCCGTCTTCTTCTCGCTGATGGTGGCGCGCCTCATCACCCCGATGATGGCCGCCTATCTCATGCGCGCCGAAGACGGTGTCGACGACCATCACGACAATGACGGTCTGCTGATGAAGGGCTACACGCGCCTGATCCGCGCGACGACCGGGCATAAATATTCCCGGTATCTGACACTATTGGCGGCGGTCGGCTTCCTCGTTGGTTCGGTTATGCTGCTGATGAAGGTTCCGGGTAGCTTCCTGCCGCCCGAAGACGCCTCGCGCATCGTTCTCTCCGTTGAACTGCCGCCCAACGCACGGCTCGACGACACCGAGACGACGACAAAAGCAATCTATGACAGGGTCAAGGACATCAACGGCGTCGAAAGTGTCTTCGTCCTCGGCGGCGCGTCGCCGAAGGGCGATCTCGAACTACGCCGTGCAACCATCACGCTGGCTCTCCACAAGCTCGACCAGTCGCTGGTCAAGAAGGTGGTCAACGATGTGCTCGGTGACATCCCGGTCATCGGCCCAATGCTGCCGAAGGTGGAAGTCCACGGCCGTGAACGCCCGCAATGGGATATTGAAAAGGAAGTCTTCGCCAAGGTGCGCGACATTCCCGACGTCCATATCCTGAAGCTCAACGATCGGGGCGAACGCGACCTCTCCTTCAACTTCCTCTCCAAAAACGAGAAGGATTTGAACGACGCCGTCGGCATTCTCGAATCCAAGCTCCGCGCCGACCCGCTGCTCGCCAATGTCAGCGCCGACGGCGCCCTGCCCCGCCCGGAACTGCAGGTCTACCCGCGCAAGGACGAGGCCGCCCGCCTCGGCATCACCCCGCAGCAGATCTCCGAAACGATCCGTGTCGCCACCATCGGCGATGTCGATGCGGCGCTTGCCAAGATCTCGCTCGACGATCGCCAGATCCCGATCCGGGTGCAGGCGGCACTCGACATGCGCCGCGATCTTGCGGCCCTCCGGGCATTGAAGATCCAGACCGCCAGCGGCGGCACCGTTCCGCTTTCGAGCGTCGCCAATATCGACTATTCGGAAGGCGTCAGCTCGATTAAGCGCAACAACCGCAACCGTGTCGTCTCGATCGGCTCCGACCTACCGCAGGGCGTGGCGCTCGACACCGCCTCGGCCCGTTTCCGCGAGATCGTCAAGGAGACCAACATTCCGGCCACCGTGCATCTTGCCGAAAGCGGCGATACCAAAGTGCAGACCGAGATGCAGCAGAGCTTCGTCAACGCCATGTTGATGGGGCTGCTGCTGGTGCTGACCGTGCTGATCCTGCTCTTCAAGGATGTGATCCAGCCCTTCACCATCCTGTTCTCGCTGCCGCTCGCCATCGGCGGCGTTGCGGCGGGCCTGATCATAACCAACAACCCGCTATCCATGCCCGTGATGATCGGCATTCTGATGCTGATGGGGATCGTCACCAAGAACGCTATCCTGCTCGTCGATTTCGCGATTGAGATGCGTCATCAGGGCATGGGCCGCGTCGAGGCCATGGTCGAAGCCGGCCGCAAGCGCGCCCGGCCGATCATCATGACCTCGATCGCCATGTCGGCAGGCATGCTGCCTTCCGCGCTCGGCGTCGGCGAAGGCGGCTCGTTCCGCGCGCCGATGGCGATCGCGGTGATCGGCGGCATCATCGTCTCGACGGTGCTTTCGCTTGTTGTCGTGCCCTCCTTCTTCCTGATCATGGACGATCTATCCCGCCTGCTCGGCTGGATGTTCGGCCGCATGGTCGGCAGGAAGGACGAGGAGGAACTGCCGCTGTCGCCCGAGGATCTCACCCGCGTGGCCCGCGAGAACCGCAGCGATATCGATGCGCTGGACGAGCGCCTGACGGCGATCGAAAAGCCGGAAGGCAAGCGCAAGACCGCCAAAGGCAACGACACCAACGTGCTCCGGCTACCGCCGTTTGCGGCGGAGTGAGCAAAGCCCAAGAAAAAACAAACGGGCCGGGAGCGATCTCCCGGCCCGTTTTGTTTTGTCAATCATGCCACCGGCGGTTTCGACCGGCGGCGGTTTGACTCAGAGCCCGCCCTGCTCCCTGAGGAAATTGACGATCGAACTGATGCCGTCGCCGCGCTTCATGTCCGAGAAGACGAACGGGCGGCTCGCGCGCATGCGCGTCGCATCCCGGTCCATCACCTCGAGATCGGCGCCGACATAGGGCGCCAGATCCTTTTTGTTGATGACGAGCAGGTCGGATCGGGTGATGCCGGGCCCGCCCTTGCGCGGGATTTCCTCGCCCTGGCAGACGGAGATCACATAGATGGTGATATCGGCGAGATCTGGCGAAAAGGTCGCCGCCAGATTGTCTCCGCCGGATTCAATGAAGACGACGTCGAGATCGGGAATGCGCTCGTTGAGGCCGGCGATCGCCTGCAGATTGATTGTCGCATCCTCGCGGATGGCGGTATGCGGGCAGCCACCGGTTTCGACGCCGACGATCCGCTCCGAGGGCAAGGCCTGCATGCGCACCAGCGCCTCGGCATCCTCGGTCGTGTAGATGTCATTGGTGACGACGGCGACGGAATAATCGTCGCGCATCGCTTTGCAGAGCTTTTCCGTCAGCGCCGTCTTGCCCGAGCCGACCGGCCCGCCGATCCCGACGCGCAGAGGTCCGTTCCTTGATTTCATGTGTTTCACTCCAATCGAACCGGATGATAGCGACGGCGGCGGCGAGCGCCACCGTCAAATGACGCAGTTTCTGCGGATAATTGACTTCCTCACGAGCGGAACAACCGCGTCGCCTGCGTCTCGTGGCGCAGGCTGGCGATATCGGCCTGCACGGTGGCCGAGCCGAGGTCGTCGAGCGACGACGCTGCCGCCCGC
Source organism: Rhizobium sp. H4 (assembly GCF_003013335.1). Classification (NCBI taxonomy): domain Bacteria; kingdom Pseudomonadati; phylum Pseudomonadota; class Alphaproteobacteria; order Hyphomicrobiales; family Rhizobiaceae; genus Rhizobium; species Rhizobium sp. H4. The sequence continues at coordinate 125,613 of NZ_PSOW01000010.1, read as the reverse complement.
CGGGCAACCTCCGCAATGTGCCCTTCAAGGCCGGCCAAAAGGGCAACACCGTCCCTCTGCCCGGCGACGCCGAGGCGGATACCGGACGAAACCGCTTGCGAGGCATAGGCGTGCAGGAAGACTGCGAGCACCTGTTCGGACCCTATGCCATGCGCACCGGCAACCGCGCCCACCGCGACGGGATAAGCGGTCTTGCCGGTCAGCCTCTCGAACACTTCGTCCGGCCAAGCCCGGGCCGCCGCTAGGAAGGCGTCTCCGAGCAGCATGGTTTCCTGATGGCGCTCGCGTGATCCGGCAAGCGCCTCTGCGAGTGCGGCAACCTCGGCGAGGCGCGCGGCTTCTGCCTGGCACCGGTGGCTTTCGGCAAGCAGCACCGCATCGTTCCAGATCGCGCCATGGCCGATCAGCGTGCCGATCCACGCCGCAAGCGAGGCCGCATCCGTGACGAGCCTGTCAGCCACCGCCCGCTCCAGCCCTCCCGAATAGGCAAAGCTACCGATCGGAAAGGCCGGCGAGAGCCATGCCGTCAAGCGCAGCATTGCCTGCAGCTCGCGATCCCCAGTCATCGAGCCTCAGTCGTGCTTGTGGCCGTGATGCCCGTGGTGGTGATCATGATCATGGTCATGGTCACATCCCGGCCCATGCACATGGTCGTGGCCGTGATCATGTTTGTGCTCATGCCTATGGTCATGAGACGCATGACCGTGATCGTGCGAATGGGCGGCATGGGAATGATAAGCACCGCGTGCCGGCTGGAAGGGCTCGTCGATGTCGAGGACGGTGGCGCCGAGGCCCTGCAGCATCGAGCGAATGACATGGTCGCGCAGGATGACGATGCGGTCCTCCTCGATCTGCGCGGCAAGATGCCGGTTGCCGAGATGCCAGGCGAGCTCGACGAGATGCGTGCGGTCGCGTCCGCGAATTTCGAAGAGTTTCTCGTCGGCAGCCAGAATTTCGATCAGTTCGCCATCCTCGCGCACCAGCAGGTCGCCGTTGGCAAAAAGCACCGGGTCCTTGAGATCGAGCATGACCATCTCGCCATTTTCCAGATGCAGCAGCTTGCGGCGCAGATGGCGCAGATCGTGCGGCAGCTTGACCTGGGCGGTCGGATGGGAGGATGGGGTACCGGCGGGAAGATAGGAAGTGACGCGCTGCATGATATGTCCGTATTGCTAAGACGACCATGCAAAATAGCCTTTCCCGATGCAAGCACCAATGGCCTTTTTCTCAGGTCAGGACTTTTATGTCCCGTAAGCCTGCATCACGTTGTCGCCCCTGCCCTTGGCATCGAGCCCATTATCGGCGAGTCCGTGCCAGGCATGATGGAGACCCTCTCGTTCGTGCACGACGGCGCGCCGGTCCACAGCTGCGTCAATTGTAGACACCAACAGATAGTCGCAATGATTGTGGAAGCGGGTTCCATAAGCCGGTTCGAAGTCCGGCCGAGCGGAGCGCGGCAGCCGTCCAGGTGTTGCAGCCGAAGAGGGCGTTGAAATATCCCTCCGCCTCGAAGAACCGGTCGATCTCGCCGTAACCTGCGTTTGAGATCGGCTTCACCTCGCCCGCGTCGCGGACAAAACTATCCGAGATGAAATTGCGCAGCCGCGCCAATTGTTCGTCACCGATATCGAAGGCCATAATGGCCGGCTGCGGCTCGGTGATATGACCGGCGAGATCCACGTGCAGCACCGAACGGTCGATCGTCAGGGCCCGCAACACCGGCATCGGCTTTAGCTCCGACCATGTCGGCGTTTCCAGATAGAAGGCGCGGCCGCCCCAGCCGACGACTAGCCATTCCGCGTTCGGATGGCCGAGCGGAAAGCCGGAATCGTCGAGAAAGGAAAAAGCCGCCCGCGTCTCCTCGTCGAGTGGAATCGCAATATCCGTATGGATCGTTCCCGACAGAAGCAGAATCCGGTGGGTTGCCACCGCGGACGATGCTTCGACCGGTGCGATCAGCGGCCGGGGAATGAAGGTTCCGGCCGTCGCCAGAGCGACGACCAGCAATATGGTCCGCAACATCCAGCGGATGCCTGTTTTCATCGGAACCGTCCGGCGCACGGAACGAGGGGGCCTAGAACAGGAAATAGCGCTGCGCCATCGGCAGCACCGTCGCCGGCTCGCATGTCAGCAACTCGCCGTTCGCCCTGACCTCATAGGTCTCAGGATCGACCTCGATCTCGGGTGTCAGGTCGTTGTGGATCATCGATGCCTTGGAGATGCCGCCGCGGGTATTCTTCACCGCCAACAGTTCCTTCGCAACTCCGAGCCTGCCCTTGAGACCGGCATCGAGCGAGGCCTGGCTGACAAAGGTGACGGAGGAACTGGTGAGGCTCTTGCCGTAAGAAGCAAACATCGGCCGGTAGTGCACCGGCTGCGGCGTCGGGATCGAGGCGTTCGGATCGCCCATCGGCGCTGCCGCGATCGAGCCGCCGAGCAGCACCATGTCGGGCTTCACGCCGAAGAAGGCCGGGTTCCAAAGCACCAGGTCGGCGCGCTTGCCGACCTCGACGGAACCGATCTCATGGCTGAGACCGTGCGCGATTGCCGGGTTGATCGTGTACTTGGCGATATAGCGGCGAACGCGGAAATTGTCGTTGTCGCCTTTCTCTTCCTTCAGCCGACCGCGCTGGCGCTTCATCTTGTCGGCCGTCTGCCAGGTACGGATCGCCACTTCGCCGACGCGGCCCATGGCCTGACTGTCGGACGAGATGATCGAGAAGGCGCCGATATCGTGCAGGATGTCTTCGGCCGCAATCGTCTCCTTGCGGATGCGGCTTTCGGCAAAGGCGATATCCTCAGGGATCGATGGCGACAAATGATGGCAGACCATCAACATGTCGAGATGCTCGGCGATGGTATTGACGGTATAGGGCCGCGTCGGATTGGTGGACGACGGGATGACGTTCGGCTGGCCGCAGATCTTGATGATATCCGGCGCATGCCCGCCGCCTGCCCCTTCCGTGTGGAAGGCATGGATGGTGCGACCCTTGATGGCGCCGATCGTATCCTCGACGAAGCCGCTTTCGTTCAGCGTATCGGTGTGGATCATCACCTGCACGTCATAGTCGTCGGCGACTGAGAGGCAGCAGTCGATCGCGCCCGGCGTCGTGCCCCAGTCCTCGTGCAGCTTCAGCGAAGTGGCGCCGGCCAGCACCATCTCCGTCAGCGCGCCCGGCAGCGAAGCATTGCCCTTGCCGGCAAAAGCGAGGTTCATCGGGAAGGCGTCTGCCGCTTCGATCATCCGCGCGATATGCCAGGGGCCGGGCGTGCAGGTCGTGGCGAGCGTGCCGTGCGCCGGTCCCGTGCCGCCGCCGAGCATGCAGGTCATGCCCGACATCAGCGCTTCCTCGATCTGCTGCGGAGCGATGAAGTGGATATGGCTGTCCATGCCGCCGGCGGTGACGATCTTGCCTTCGCCGGCAATCGCCTCGGTGCCAGGGCCAACGATGATATTGACGCCGGGCTGCGTATCGGGATTGCCCGCCTTGCCGATCGCAGCGATGCGCCCGTTCTTGAGGCCGATATCGGCCTTGTAGATTCCGGAATGATCGACGATCACCGCGTTGGTGATGACGGTATCGACCGCGCCGTCTGCCCGCGTCACCTGGCTCTGGCCCATGCCGTCACGGATCACCTTGCCGCCGCCGAACTTCACCTCCTCGCCATAGGTGGTGAAATCCTTCTCGATCTCGATGAAGAGCTCCGTATCGGCGAGGCGCACCTTGTCGCCGGTGGTCGGTCCGAACATGCCGGCATAGGCGGCGCGCGAGATCTTATAGGGCATCCATCAGACTCCGTAGGAGGAAGAGACAAGCATTTTTCCGCCGAGCCGCCTGAGGCGGCCCGCGGCAATATAACCATCGACAAGCTGCCGTTCGGCGGCAAAGGGGTGCCATTCCCAGCCGGCATGACCGAAGCCGGCCAGCGCCACCTCGGACTCGGCAAATTTGCTCAGTACCTGGGCGATGACGATCATGCCACTGCTCGGCACGACATAGGGGGTGGGCGCAAAGGCCGAAAGAGAGGCATCGACGGCGTCGTGGACTGATTGATCGATCACCACATGCTTCTTGCCGACCTCCGCGCAGAAGGCGCCGAACGCCTCCGTATAGTCGTCGCAGAAATCGTCGAGATCGGGATGCGAGATGGCAAGCGGCGCTCGCATCGCGGCGAATTTTTCCGGGTCACGCACGCTCCAGATTTCGCGGGCCGAGACGACGCCGGGATGAGCGCGCCACTCAGGCGAACTGAGCATCGCCTTGGCCGGCCGGCCGGTGTTGCAGACCGCAACGGCATCCGTGCGACCACCGCCGGCGCCATAGGAGCGGCAATCGTTGAAGCGGATGACGAAATCGGCGGCATCGATTACGCGTGCTTCCGCCTCTGCGACCTCGCCATTGCCGACGATCACGATCTTCTTGATCACCTCAGTTGCCCATCGTCTCTTCGAGCTCTTTCAGCTCTTTGGTGCGCTTGTCCGTTTCTTCTGCCAGGCATCCCGCAACCAGCATCGGCTCCATCGTGCCACCGCGAGCCTGAAAGCCGAAGGCGTCGCATTGGGCGTCGCGATAGTCGATCCAGGCACGTTGCGCTTTCACCAGCGCCTTTTCCGCGCCCTTCATGTCGCCGTCGAGATCCTTGTCGATCGCCACCATGGCGGCGCGGGTTTTCTTGTATTGCTCGTTCAGCGCCTTGTCCGCGGTCTCGTGGCGCGCCGCCTCGCAGGATGTCATATCCGATTGCGTCTTGGGGTTCTGGCAATCGATGTCCTGAGCAAAGGAACTACCCGCCGCCAGCAGCATCGCCGCCCCGATGAGGCAGATGTTCAAACGCATGCATCCCTCCCGTTAAAGCTTGCCCATCACCAGCTGACGGAAGCCGTAGACCTCGCGCTTGCCGGCAAGCGGGATCAGCGTCACCGAGCGCGTCTGCCCCGGCTCGAAACGCACCGCCGTTCCCGCCGGAATGTCGAGCCGCTTGCCGTGCGCCGCCGCGCGGTCAAAGGAGAGGCCGGCATTGGTCTCGGCGAAATGATAGTGGCTGCCGACCTGCACCGGCCGGTCGCCGGTATTGGAAACTTCCAGCGTTACCGTCGGTGCGCCGGCATTGAGTTCGATGTCGCCGGTTGCGGCAATGATTTCGCCTGGAATCATGTTGTTCCCCTCAAGCTGCCCTGGGCGCGCAGCCCTCGGCCTTCAGCACACGTTTCGTCGACGCCGGATGTTTGGCGAGCATATCAGTCGGCCGGATGGGCCTGGCAACAAGATTGCCGCCGCAATTCGGGCAGGTGCCCTTCAGCACATCGTCTGCACAATCGGCGCAGAAGGTGCATTCGTAGGTGCAGATCCGCGCCTCGGTGCTCTCCGGCGGCAAATCCTTGTCGCAGCATTCGCAATTGGGTCTGAGCTCCAGCATTCTATTTCCTCACCGGATCGGCTCGTGCACGGTGACGAGCTTGGTGCCATCGGGGAATGTCGCCTCGACCTGCACATCGTGGATCATCTCGGCAATTCCCTCCATCACCTGATCACGGCCGATCACATGGGCGCCGGCCTCCATCAGCTCGGCGACCGGACGGCCGTCTCGGGCGCCTTCGACGACGAAATCGCTGATCAGCGCGATCGCTTCGGGATAGTTCAGCTTGACGCCGCGCTCGAGCCGCCGCCGCGCCACCATCGCCGCCATTGAAATCAGCAGCTTGTCTTTTTCTCTCGGAGTGAGGTTCATTGCTTGCCCATCTGCTTGATGCTTAGCTTTAGAGATTCCAGACTTTCGGCACACGCGCGCCATTGCGCAAGACGGAAATGACAGGGATCAGGATTTTTCTCAGCGTGAAACCGTCGGCCGCCGCAAGGCGTACGATCAGTTTGTCGCTCCAGGCGCTTGCACCGCCCATCATTCCCTCGACGAGCGGACGGACCCTGCCGAGATAGGCCTCGGCCAGCGGCCCGGCATAAAGCAGCGTCGCAAAGGCAACCTGCCCGCCGAGCACCGCCTGGCGCGCCGCCAGCGCCGCAACACCTTCGGAAAGCCTGAGCTCCTCGGCATGGATCAGCCGGCCCGCGCGGCGGATGCGCCAGCGGTCGCGAAAGAGACCCGTGTCCACCGTCTCGCCCATCGCCTTGCGGCCGAGCAGCACGGCTTCGACGGCCAGGAATTCGGCGCTCTCGTCCAGATCCACATCGAGCCGGCGGAAGAGTGCTGCCCGGTCGAACAGGATCGTTTCCTGCGGCAGCCAGTCGAGGCGCGCCCCCGCCCCCACCTCGATGCGGGTCGCCACCTCTGCGACGCCGGCCGATGCCTTGTAGATCTTTTCACAGGCCTGGGTGGTGACGTCGATCTTCGTGCCGGCGCCGGCAACGACGCTCCAGTCCATCCGGTCACCGCCGGTCAGCCCGCCTGCGGTGTTGATGATGACGGCTTCCATCGAGGCGTCGAACGTATCCGGCAAGCGGATCTTCGCCGCCCCCTCCTGATAGAGCTCACGGAGACGCGTACGGCCATCGAGCAGTTTTGCTGCCAGATGCCCGCGTCCTTCTGCTCTTTGCGGTCGCGTGGCTGTCGCCACAATCGTCATATCGTTCCTTTCAGTCGCGCCGCCGCTTCCATTCAATCGCGCAGATGACGGAAAGGAAGCAATTCCCATGCCGCCTGGCAAGAACCGTCAGCCCGCGCGGGTGATTGGCAAAGCATTGCGCTGTCTGCCGTAAAAAGCGGCAGCTGCCGGTCAGACGGTCAGATGACGGCGAGCCTCCGGCGTATCCAGCGTCTCGGCAAGTCCTTCATGCACGATCTCGCCACGATCCATGATGTAGACGTAGTCGGCAAGCTCGCGGCAGAAATCTAGGTACTGTTCGACGAGCAGGATCGCCATGCCGGTGGAATCGCGCAGGTAGCGGATTGCCCGGCCGATATCCTTGATGATCGACGGCTGAATGCCCTCGGTCGGCTCGTCGAGCACGAGGATCCTCGGCCGCGTCACCATCGCCCGGCCGATCGCCAGCTGCTGCTGCTGGCCGCCGGAAAGATCGCCGCCGCGCCGCGACAGCATCGACTTCAGCACCGGGAAAAGACTGAAGATATCGTCGGGAATGTTGCGGTCGCGGCGGCCAAGCGGAGCAAAACCTGTTTCGAGATTTTCCTTGACCGTCAGCAGCGGGAAGATTTCCCGCCCCTGCGGCACGTAGCCAATGCCCTGCTTGGCGCGGGCGAAGGGTGGCAGGCCGTTCAGCCTGGTGTCGTTGAAGGTGACGGTGCCGGCCGACAGCGGATGCTGGCCGGTGACCGCGCGCAGAAGCGAACTCTTGCCGACACCGTTGCGCCCGAGCACGCAGGTGATCTTGCCCATCTCCGCCTTGATCGAGATGCCGCGCAGCGCCTGCGCCGCGCCATAATGCAGATTTGCGTTTTCGACTGTCAGCATTCGTTCACCCATTCCCCATCAGTTCATCAGCGTGCGCCTCAGCGTCTGCAAGGCGTACTCCTGTTCTTTTGTTCTTTCGCCGCCGGCCGCGGCCACGTCCTCGGCAATACCGATCAGCTGCTGGCGTTCCTGCATGTCGAGCGCCTTTATCCAGAGATCCCGGAACCGGCGGATCGGATCTTCGGGACTGGTGACATTCTTGGACGCCCACTCGCCGAAAACCAACACCTCTTCCATGTCGCCCGGCCTTATGACACCTTTCATGCGGTTGCGGACGACATCCTTCGCAGCGTCGAGATGGATCGGCTTTTCCTTGGCAAGGCAGAAGAAGAAGGCCACCGCCGCAATTGCCGGATCGGCAATCGATGCCAGCGGCGCTGCCTCCGCCTGCTTGCGAAGCTTTCCGCGCTTATAGGCAGCCCGCATACGCTCGACGGAATCGATGATCTCGTTTCCCGCCTCACGCATCATTTTAAAACGCCAATACCAGATGACCGCGCCGCTGATCGCCGCGACCAGAATGCCGAGAAAAGCCATGATGAAACCCCACAATAAACCCGCTCTTTTAGAGCGTCTTCTCTTGTCAGGTTCAAGACTCGAAGTTGCATTCTTCACCGCCCCAGATAGTTCTCAATCACCTTCGGATCCGAACTCACGAAATCGATCGATCCTTCCGCCAGCACCGAGCCTTCCGCAAGGCACGTCACCTTGACGCCGAGGTCGCGGATGAAGCCCATATCGTGTTCGACGACGACGACCGAACGGGTCTTGGCAATATCCTTGAGCAGGATCGCCGTCTCCGCCGTCTCAGCATCGGTCATGCCGGCCACCGGCTCGTCGACGAGCAGCAGCTTTGGCTCCTGCGCCAGCAGCATGCCTATCTCCAGCCACTGCTTCTGCCCATGCGAGAGGTTGGCGGCCAGTTCGTCGCGGCGATGCGTGAGCCGCACTGTCTCCAGGATCTCCTCGATACGCGTCTTGTCTTCGCCGGACAGCCGGTAGAACAGGGTCGAGAACACCCCGCGGCGGCGGTTCAGCGCCAGCTCCAGATTGTCCCAGACCGTATGGCTTTCGAAGACCGTCGGCTTCTGGAATTTGCGGCCGATGCCGAGCTCAGCGATATCGGCTTCGTCCTTCTTGGTGAGGTCGATCGTGCCGTTGAAGAACACCTCGCCTTCGTCAGGCCTGGTCTTGCCGGTGATGATGTCCATCATCGTCGTCTTGCCGGCGCCGTTCGGGCCGATGATGGCGCGAAGTTCGCCCGGTTCGATGACGATCGACAGCGAATTCAGCGCCTTGAAGCCGTCGAAGGAAACCGAGACGCCGCTGAGATAAAGCACGCTGGTGGGTTTGACGTCGGGGATCATGACCTTCACTCCGCTGCCTGAATTTTCGGCTCGATGCCGTCTTCCTGCACCGCCGGCGGCACAGGCTCGGTGACGATTTTCCGCTTGGCGAAATAATGCGAGACCGTGCCGACGACGCCCTTCGGCAGGAACAGCGTGACGGCGACAAAAAGACCGCCGAGCGCAAATAGCCAGAACTCCGGAAAGAGGCCGGTGAAGATCGTCTTGCCGCCATTGACGAGGATCGCGCCGATAATCGGCCCGATCAGCGTCCCTCGTCCGCCGACCGCCGTCCAGATCACGACTTCGATGGAATTGGCCGGCGCGAATTCGCCGGGATTGATGATGCCGACCTGCGGCACGTAGAGCGCGCCGGCTATCCCCGCCATCATCGCCGATATAACGAAGGTGAAGAGTTTGAAATGCTCGACGCGGTAGCCGAGGAAGCGCGTGCGACTCTCGGCATCGCGTACGCCGACCAGCACCTTGCCGAACTTAGAGCGCACGATCGCCGAGGCGATCGTCAGTGACAGCGCCAGGAAGATCGCGGTCGCGGCAAAGAGGCTGGCACGCGTGCCGTCGGCCTGGATGTTGTAACCGAGGATATCCTTGAAGTCGGTCATGCCGTTATTGCCGCCGAACCCCATGTCGTTGCGGAAGAAGGCAAGCAGCAGCGCATAGGTCATCGCCTGGGTGATGATCGAGAGGTAGACGCCGTTGACGCGCGAGCGGAAGGCGAACCAGCCGAAGACAAAGGCGAGCAGACCGGGCACGGCGAGCACCATCAACGCCGCGAACCAGAACTGGTCGAAGCCGTACCAGAACCAGGGCAATTCCTTCCAGTTCAAGAACACCATGAAGTCGGGCAGCACGGGATCGCCATAGACGCCGCGCGAGCCGATCTGACGCATCAGATACATGCCCATCGCATAACCGCCGAGCGCGAAGAAAGCGCCGTGGCCTAGTGAGAGGATACCGCAGAAACCCCAGACGAGATCGAGCGCCAGCGCCAGTAGCGCATAGGTCAGATATTTGCCGAACAGCGCCATGATATAGGTCGGAATGTGCAGCGGATGGCTCGGGCCAGTCGCAAGGTTCAGAACCGGCACCAGGATGGCGACCACCAGCAACAAGGCGACGGCGATAGAGATCCTGCGATCGAGAGACCGGAGAAGGAAGGCCGTTATCATGCTTCCACCGCCCTTCCTTTGAGTGCGAAGAGCCCGCGCGGACGCTTCTGGATGAAGAGAATGATGAGGACGAGCACCAGGATCTTGCCAAGCACGGCGCCGGCGAAGGGCTCGAGGAACTTGTTGACGACACCGAGCGACAAGGCGCCGACCAGCGTGCCCCAAAGATTGCCGACGCCGCCGAAGACGACGACCATGAAGCTGTCGATGATATAGTTCTGGCCGAGGTTCGGCGAGACGTTGTCGATCTGCGAGAGCGCCACGCCCGCCATGCCGGCGATGCCCGAGCCGAGTGCGAAGGTGAAGGCGTCGACCCAGCCGGTGCGGATGCCCATGGAGGAGGCCATGCGCCGGTTCTGCGTTACCGCCCGCATCTGCAGGCCGAAGGCGGACCGCTTGAGCAGCATCAGCAATGTCAGGAACACCACCATCGAGAAGACGATGATCCAGAGCCGGTTCCAGGTGATGACCAGCCCGCCGAAATCAAAGGCGCCGGACATCCAGCTCGGATTGCGAACCTCGCGGTTGGTCGGGCCGAAATAGCTGCGGATTGCCTGCTGCAGGATCAGCGAAACGCCCCAGGTGGCAAGCAGCGTCTCCAGCGGCCGGCCATAGAGATAGCGGATCACCGAACGTTCTATGACGAGGCCGACGAGGCCGGTGAAGAGGAAGGCGGCCGGCACCGCGAAGGCCAGCGAATAATCGGCGAGCGAAGGAAAGGCCGAGGCGATCGTTTCCTGCACCACATAGGTCGTGTAGGCGCCGATCATCACCATTTCGCCATGCGCCATGTTGATGACGCCCATGACGCCGAAGGTGATGGCCAGGCCGATTGCAGCAAGCAGTAGCACCGAGCCGAGCGACAGGCCGTACCAGACGTTCTGGACGACATCCCAAAGCGCCACGTCGCGCTTGATCGAGTCGATCTCGGCCTGGATTGCCGGCTTCAGATCGTCGGGCGCGGTCGCCATCGCCATCGACAGGATCGTCAGCGCATTGCGGCCGCCGCGCGCCGCGACCGTTTCAATCGCGGCCTTCTTCTCCTCGATGCCGGCGTCGCTCTTCAGCACCATCACGGCGCGCGCCGCTTCCATCGTGTTTTTGATCTCGCCGTCCTTCTCGGCCGAGAGGGCCGAATTCAGGAGATCGAGATTGGCGGGATCGGCGTCCTTGAGCATGCCCTCGGCCGCTGCGAGCCGCGCGGAGCGATCCGGGCTCAGCAGCGTCAACTGACTCATTATGGTCGTGATCGTGGTGCGCAGCGCATTGTTGATCTTGACCTTCGACATCATGTCGGGATCGATGTCGGCGACCGCCTCGCCGGTGATCGGGTCGGAATAAGTCGGCTCGTCCTCCGTGCCGCCCTGCACGAGAACGGGGCCGCCTTCCGAATTGACATAGAGCTGGCCGTCGCTCAAGCGCTGCAGGATCTGGCTCACATGCGGATCCCCGGAAGCGACGAGCGCCCGGATGGCCGCATCGCGCTCGGGAAAGCCGCCGACGCCGAGTGCATCGACAAGGGCATGCACATCGTCCTGGGCGCGAAGGCCGGCCACCGGCAGCGTCAGCCCCGAGAGCAGGCACAATGTCAGAAGAAAAATCTTGATGGCGCGAAACATCTTCTCTCTCGCCGTGATTGTCGCCGACCTGGAGGCGCAGCGGTAAGGACGGAGCTTCCGTCCGGATCGGCTCCGGACGGAAGTCTTCAGGCTGTCAACGGATCGGATCCTTCCTCAGGAGCCCTTGCCGCCGCACTTGCCGGTGGCGACATTGAAGTTGCCGCAGTTGAGGGGCTTGCGCCAATCGGAGATCAGGTCCTTGGAGTCGGGCAGGTAATCCGACCATTCGTCGCCGACGACGGCAGGCGTCTGCTGGACGATTTCGAACTGGCCGTCGGCCTGGATTTCACCGATCAGCACCGGCTTGGTGATGTGGTGGTTCGGCATGACGGTGGCATAACCGCCGGAGAGGTTCGGCACGGTGACGCCGATGATGTTGTCGAGGACGGCATCGGTATTGGTGGTGCCGGCGGCCTGAACGGCCTTTACCCAGGCGTTGAAGCCGATATAGGCGGCTTCCATTGGGTCGTTGGTCACGCGCTTGTCGTTCTTGGTGAACGCGTGCCATTCCTTGATGAACTTCTTGTTGGCCGGGCTTTCAACCGACTCGAAGTAGTTCCAGGCGGCGAGGTGGCCGACGAGCGGCTTGGTGTCGAGACCGGCAAGCTCTTCTTCGCCGACCGAGAAGGCGACGACGGGAATGTCGGTTGCCTTGATGCCCTGGTTGCCGAGTTCCTTGTAGAAGGGCACGTTGGCGTCCCCATTGATGGTGGAGACGACGGCGGTCTTCTTGCCGGCCGAGCCGAATTCCTTGATCTTGGCGACCTCCGTCTGCCAGTCGGAGAAACCGAACGGCGTGTAGTTGACGAGAATGTCTTCCTTCGGAATGCCCTTGGATTCGAGATAGGCCGCAAGGATCTTGTTGGTTGTGCGGGGATAGACGTAGTCGGTGCCTTCAAGCACGAAGCGCTTCACGCCCTCGGTGTTCATCAGGTAGTCGACCGCCGGAATCGCCTGCTGGTTCGGAGCAGCACCGGTGTAGAAGATGTTGCGCGAGGATTCCTCGCCTTCATACTGCACGGGGTAGAAGAGCAGCGAGTTCAGCTCTTCGAAAACCGGCAGCACCGACTTGCGCGAGGACGATGTCCAGCAGCCGAAGACGGCGGCAACCTTGTCCTTTTCGATCAGCTCGCGGGCCTTTTCGGCAAACAGCGGCCAGTCGGAAGCCGGATCGACGACGACGGCTTCGAGCTTCTTGCCGAGAAGACCGCCCTTCTTGTTCTGCTCGTCGATGAGCATCAGCATGGCGTCTTTCAGCGTGGTTTCGGAAATCGCCATCGTGCCGGAAAGCGAATGCAGCACGCCGACCTTGATGGTGTCATCGGCCGCGACCGCGCCATTTAGGGCGGCCGACGCCGCCATGACGGCGCCGAGTGCAGCACCCGTGATAGTGGATTTGAGATTCATATGGTTGATCCCCTCTCTTGTTCCGCAACAGGCCGGAAACGGAGTTAACTGTTGCCGAGGCGACTATCGGGTGCCGCATCGCAAAAACACATACGCAAAATGACGTAGGCGCAGGAGGTAAACGGGCAGGCCGAAAAGCAAAGGGCATCCCGCGACCGGGATGCCCTCCAGCTATGACACGGAAATCAGTCGCCGATCGTCAAAGTGACCGATGTCGGACCATAGGAGAGGCTCGCCCTGTGGCCGGAGATGGTGAACTTGCCGAAGCTGCCGGTGACGTTGGATGCCTTCAGAATCTCGATCGTGGTTCCGGGCGCCGGGGTGAAGCCGTCGGCAAGCGTGACGTCGAGGTCGCCGGCGAGCTCCGCCTTGCCCTCGACAACGAGTGTGCCGGCACCGTCCGCGCCAATCGCCAGCTTCACGACAGCATTGGAGGTCTGCTGATAGTCGCCACCCACGGTCAACGGCTTGTCGGCGGCGAGAACCAGCGAGCCACCATTGACAGTCAGCCCGCCGTTGCCGAAGGCCGAAGACGAGCCGGCGACCAACACGCCCTCTTCCAGAACCGTGCCGCCCGCATAGCTGTTGGCGCCTGACAGGCCGAGGATGCCGCTGCCGCTCTTCACCAGCCTGCCCTTGCCGGCGATGTCGTTGCGCCAGGTGTCGATTGCACTGAAGCCACCCTTGGCCGCATCCATCGTCACGCTTACATCCTGGTCGAAGGCGCCGTAACCGTCGGCTGCGGCGAACAGGTTGAGGCGGCCGTACCCTTCGGCGTCGTCGATGAGCGGATAGCCAGAGGCGATCGCCGTCGTCTTCAAAACCTCGCGGCGCTGTTCGCCGTCGAGATAAGGCAGACGGGTCTCGAGCAGCGCTTCGGCGCCCTGCGGCACGCGGGCCGGCTGATCGGTCGCATGGATCGTCGGCAGGCCGTAGCTCAGACGCTGCAGCACGTAAGCGCGATTGGCGTCATGATCGGCAAAACGGTCTGCGGCAAGCGGCGCGGCATGGGCGGCGACTTGAAGCGCCCCCGCATCCTGGACGCCCGACTTGGCGATCAGCCACGACTGCGCCTGGGCATAGCCATCGCTCTTCAGCGCTGAATTGTCGGCCTTGTTCAGATTGTAGACGACCGTCGCGGTGCCGAGCATGCGGCCGCCCATCACGTCGAGCGGAGAATGCATGCCGGAAAGGATGCGATCCTCGCCCAGTTCGCTGGCGCGCGTAATCATTTCCTGAAAGCGCTGCGGCACGAGATAGGCCATGGCGAGCGCATCCCGCCACGCTTCCGCCGTATGCCCGCTCGGGAAACCGCCGTCCTCGACCGGCTTGCCGCTCTTGGCGGGCACCAGGGTCGGGACAACCGACACGTCCTGGCTCCAGCGATACGGACGGCCATATTTAAAATAGCGCTTGGCGGGTTCCGTCGAGCCGTCAGCGCTTGCGGCGTTGATGAAGTCGATCGCAAGCCCCATGTCCGGGTTGGCATCGGTCTTGTTTTCCGGATCCGGCTTGCTGCCGGCGCCGCGATTATTGCCCTTGTCGTCATATTTGACCGTCGTCGCGTCGGCCGCCACCTCGGTGATCGTGGTGGTCTGCTTGGAGCCGGCCTTCCAGGCATCCGTCAGCGGGCCGAGGCCGTCGACGATGCTGGCATTCTTGCCGCGCCGGTCGTCGAGATAGGCGGCGACCGCCTGCTCGGCCGTCCGCGCCCGCGTCGCCTTGACGACATAAGCGATGTTCGCATCATGAACGAGCTTGTTGACGATCTGGCCGTCGGTTTTGCTGAAAGGAATGCCGTCCCAATCCGTCTTGGCGACCGCCGGGCAATTGTCCTTGGCCGGCGCTTCGACGCCCGCGTCGACAAAAGTCGTGCGCGGGGTCCAGACTTCGAGGAAGCCGGAGAGAAGGTGAACGGCGGCATTGGTGTCGGCAGTCGAAAAACAGGCGTCACCGCGTTTGTTGGTGTTTCCGGCCTCGACGTAAGGTGCTTTCGCCGCCGTGGCCTGCTCGGCGCCAGCAAGCGACGGCACGATCGAAACGAGGCAGACGAGAGCAGTGCTCAGGCGGAAAAGGCTTGAAACAGACATGGATGATACCTGAAATGGTTGAAGGAACGGCGGGAGAGTTAGAGGGCGAGTGTGACAGAGCGGCTTCAAAAATATGGCAGTTCAGTGAATCTGCCAGTGCTCCGCCCTTGCCTTTCTCACCCATACCGCCAAAACTGTTCCGAGACGATTAGGCCAACCGGAATGTCGAAAGGAAGACATGGCAGCGCGCCAACGCATCATTCCGGTAAGACGCGAATATAATCGCTGGGTCGCCAACCAGACGCTGGAAGATTACGCGCTGCGTTTCACCGCAAAGAGCGCCCGCCACTTCTCCTCGCAGCGCATCGCGCAGACGGCGATCGGCGCGATCTCCTTCCTGGCGCTCGAGGCGATCGGCGGCGCCATCACACTCTCCTACGGCACCACCAACGCCTTCTACGCCATCATCGTCGCAAGCATCGCCATGCTGGCGATCGGCCTGCCGATCAGCCGCTACGCCATCCGCCACGGCGTCGATATCGATCTGCTGACGCGCGGCGCCGGTTTCGGCTATATCGGCTCGACCATCACCTCGCTGATCTATGCGAGCTTCACCTTCATGCTGTTTGCCATCGAGGCCTCGATCATGTCCGGCGCGTTGGAACTGACGCTCGGCATTCCGCTCTGGATCGGCTATATCGTCAGCGCCGTCATGGTGATCCCGCTGGTGACGCACGGCGTGCGGCTGATCAGCAAGTTCCAGCTGATGACCCAGCCCTTCTGGATCGTGCTGAATATCCTGCCCTTCCTCTTCATCGCCTTCATGGACTGGGAAAAATTCGATCTCTGGCGTGCCTTTGCCGGCATCCGCCAAACCTCCGGCCCGCCAGGCACGGTCGCCGCGTTCGATCTGGTGCAATTCGGGGCAGCCTCGGCCGTCATCCTGGCGCTGATGTCGCAGATCGGCGAACAGGCCGATTTCCTCCGCTTCCTGCCGCCGGAGCCGCGGCGCAAGTGGCGCCATCGTCTGGCCGTCTTCCTTGCCGGACCCGGCTGGGTCGTCATCGGTGCGCCGAAGCTGCTTGCCGGTTCCTTCCTGGTCGTGCTGACCCTGGCCTCCGGCGTGCCGGTCGATCGCGCCGCCGACCCGGCGCAGATGTATCTGACCGCCTTCGGCTACATGGTCCCCTGGCACAATGCCGCGCTGCTGCTGATGGCCGCCTTCGTCGTCGTCTCGCAGCTGAAGATCAACGTGATGAATGCCTATGCCGGCTCGCTCGCCTGGTCAAACTTCTTCTCGCGGCTGACGCACAGCCATCCCGGCCGCGTCATCTGGCTGGTCTTCAACGTCGCGATCGCCCTGCTCTTGATGGAACTCGGGATCTACCGGCTGCTGGAGGAGACGCTTGGCATCTTTTCAATCATCGCCATGGCCTGGCTGTGCACGATCTTCGCCGATCTCTTCATCAACAAGCCGCTTGGGCTCGCTCCCCCCGGTATCGAGTTCAAGCGCGCCCATCTCTACGACATCAATCCGGTCGGCCTCGGCGCCATGACGCTGTCGGCAACAATATCGCTGATCGCTCATTTCGGCGCCTTCGGCGCTATCGCCGCCTCGCTCGCCCCCTATATCACCCTCATCATAGCGCTTATCGCCTCGCCGGCGCTCGCCTTAGCGACAAAAGGAAAATACTACCTCGCCCGCAAGCCGCGCCAGAGCTGGAAGAACCTGACGAGCATCACCTGCTCCGTCTGCGAACATCCTTTCGAGCCGGAGGATATGGCGTGGTGTCCGGCCTATGCCGCCCCGATCTGTTCGCTCTGCTGCTCGCTCGACAGCCGCTGCCACGACATGTGCAAACCGGCCGCCCGTTTCAACGCGCAGGTCGGCACCGTCGCCAAGGTGCTGCTGCCGGAAACCATTCTGGGCAAGCTGACGACGCGCCTCGGCCGCTACGGCATCGCCGTCGTCCTGGCCTTGACCGCCATCGGCGCGATCCTGGCAATGATCGCCCATCAGGTCGCCGCCGCCTCCCCCGAGACGGCTGAAGTCGTCAACCGCACCATCCTCATCGTCTTCTTCGTCTTCTCGGTGATCGCAGGCGTCGTCTGCTGGTTCTATGTGCTCGCCCATGACAGCCGCGTCGTCGCCGAGGAAGAATCCTCGCGCCAGAACACGCTGCTGCTCAAGGAAATCGCCGCCCACAAAAAGACCGACGCCGCCCTGCAGAATGCCAAGGAGACGGCTGAGGCCGCCAACCGCGCCAAGAGCCGCTATGTCGTCGGCCTCAGCCATGAACTGCGCACGCCGTTGAATGCCGTGCTCGGCTACGCCCAGATCCTCGAGCGCGACGAAACCATTCCTCCGCCGCGCCAATCCTCGATCAAGGTCATCCGCCGCAGCGCCGAACACCTCTCCGGGCTGATCGACGGACTGCTCGACATCTCCAAGATCGAGGCCGGCCGCCTGCAGGTCTATTCCAACGAGATCAACATCCAGGATTTCCTCGACCAGATCGTCGAGATGTTCCGGCCGCAGGCGCAGGCAAAGGGGCTTGACTTCGTTCACGATCGCTCGCCGGCCCTGCCGCAATTCGTCCGCACGGACGAAAAACGGCTGCGCCAGATCCTCGTCAACCTGCTCTCCAATGCCATCAAGTTCACCGACGAAGGCAGTATCACCTTCGATGTCGGCTATCGCAGCCAGGTGGCGACCTTCACCGTTGCCGATACCGGCCGCGGCATCACAGAGAAGGACCTGCCCCGCATCTACGAACCCTTCCAGCGCGGCGAGGCCGAAAGCGTGCGGCCGATGCCGGGTCTCGGGCTCGGCCTCACCATCACCCGGCTTCTGACCAACACTCTCGGCGGCGAGATTTCAGTCTCGAGCGTGAGGGACGAGGGTTCGACATTCCGCGTGCGGCTGATGCTGTCGGCCGTCATGCGCGCTGCCGCCCCGCCGCAGGAAAAGCGCATCGTCGGTTATGACGGTTCGCGCCGCACTTTGGTTGTCGTCGACGATAATGAAGATCACCGCGAAATGATGCGCGAAATCCTGGCACCGCTCGATTTCATCGTTCTGACGGCGGCAGGCGGCGCCGAATGCCTGACGCTGATCGACGGCATCATGCCGGATCTCTTCCTCGTCGATATCCTGATGCCCGGCATGACCGGCTGGCAGCTCGTCTCGCGCCTGCGCGAGGTCGGCCAGACGGCGCCGATGGTGATGCTTTCGGCCAATATCGGCGATGCGGCCGTTCTGAGCGACAGTGACGACAGCCACAATGATGCGATCGGCAAGCCGGTCGATATCCGCCAGCTGCGCGACAAACTCGCCCTCCATCTCGGCCTGAAATGGATCTATGCCGACGACGCCCCCGCCATTGTGGAAAAGACCGAAGCGTCGATGCTCAGTCCTGGCCCGGCTCATGTGCAGGAATTGCTGCGGCTCGGGGAGATCGGCTATATCAGAGGCATCGAAGCCAAGCTTTCGGACCTTGCCAAGCTGGAGGCAAATCGGCCATTCACGGAAGAGCTTCGCGCCTACGTCGCCGCCTTCGACATGGGCGGCTTCATGACCTTCCTGCACGACTTCGACGAAAAGGTGGAATCCATTGGCTGAGCCGGCCCTGCCCCGTGACATCGTTCTGCTTGTCGACGACTCACCCGAAGCGCTCGGCTTCCTGACCGATGCGCTCGAGCAATCCGGCTTTTCCGTGCTTATCGCCACATCGGGCACGGCAGCGCTCGGTATCGTCGAGCGCATCACACCCGATCTCATCCTGCTCGACGCCGTCATGCCCGCCATGGATGGCTTCGAGACTTGCCGCAGGCTGAAGGCGAATGTCGCTGCGGCGCAGGTGCCTGTCATCTTCATGACCGGCCTGACCGAGACCGAGCATGTCGTGCATGCGCTGGAATCCGGCGGTGTCGATTACCTCAGCAAACCGATCAATATCGACGAGCTGCGCGCCCGCATTCGCGTCCATCTCAGAAATGCCCGCTCGACCCAGAGCGCCCGCGTCGCCCTCGACGCCGCCGGGCGCCATCTGCTGGCGGTCAAGGGCGACGGCGCGATCCATTGGTCGACGCCGCAGGCAACGCGCCTTGTCAATGCCGCCATGGGCAGCGACGACGGCATGGAAATCGTCGTCCGCCACATCGCCGGCTGGATGCGCGACCGCGTCGCCACAGCACGCGACGGCATCATCTCGATCGCCCATGCCGGCCAGGCGGCGCTGCAGCTCGCCTTCCTCGGCGCGATCGGCCCTGACGAATATCTTTTTCGCCTCACTGCCGCCAATCCGCGCAGCGACGACGAGATGCTGCGCCAGCGCTTCTCGCTCACCCAGCGCGAATCCGAAGTGCTGCTCTGGATCGCCAAGGGCAAGGCCAACCGCGACATCGGCGAAATACTGGGATTGTCGGCGCGCACGGTGAACAAGCATCTCGAACAGATCTACGTGAAGCTCGGCGTCGAAAACCGCGCATCGGCCGCCGTGAAGGCGACCCATGTGCTGCACGAGATGTGAGCGATCTCGGGCGGCACGGCATCGCCGCTGCCGCCGCCGAAACTGCCGAGGATCTTCGCGCCAGCAGGAATCGGCGGGACCGCTTGCAGCGATGACACTGCGGCGAACGGAAAACGAAACCTTCGTCAAACAAAGAAGCCCGGTCGGAACCGGGCTTCAATCTCATATCCCAAAATGGAAGTTATGCTTACATGCCCTGCGGGACGTAGGTGTACTTGCCGTCCGCGCCCTTCTTCCATTCGTACATGATGTAACCAGGAATCTTCGGGTCGCCCTTTTCGTCGAACGAGATATCGCCGAGAACCGTCGGGAACGGACCCTTTTCCTTCATCGCCGTGGCAACGGCCTCAGGATCCACCGAACCGGCAGCCTTGGCGGCACCGGCGATCGCCTGCATCGCAGCATAGGAGTAGAGCGTGTAGGCTTCCGGGTTGAAACCGGCGGCCTTGAACTTTTCGACGAGTTCCTTGTTTGCCGGGTTCAGCGTCGGGTCGGGACCGAAGGTGTTGAGGGTACCGGCAACAGCGTCACCAGCGATCGAAGCCAGCTCGTTCGAAACGATGCCATCGCCCGAAACCAGCGTTGCCTTCAGGCCCTGGTCGGCGGCCTGACGGATGATGAGACCGGCTTCGGTGTGCAGGCCGCCCCAATAGATGATCGAGACGCCGGCTTCCTTCATCTTGGCGATGAGGGCCGAGAAGTCCTTGTCGCCGACGTTGATGCCTTCGTACATTACTTCGGTCACGCCGGCGGCATTCATCGCCTTCTTGGTTTCGTCGGCAAGACCTTGACCGTAGGGGGTCTTGTCGTGAACGACGGCGATCTTTGCATCCTTGAAGTGGTCGGCAAGATACTTGCCGGCGATGGCGCCCTGCTGGTCGTCACGGCCGCAGGTACGGAACGTGTTCCAGAGACCGCGCTCGGTGAACTTCGGGTTGGTAGCGGCCGGGGTGATTTCGAGAATGCCGTTTTCGGCATAGACTTCCGAAGCCGGGATGGAAACGCCCGAGTTGAAGTGACCGATAACGAACTTGACGCCGTCAGCAACGAATTTGTTGGCGACCGAAATGCCCTGCTTCGGGTCGGAGACGTCGTCGCCGAGCTCGATCTTGATCTGCTCGCCGTTGATGCCGCCGGCAGCGTTGATATCGGCCGCCGCCTGCTCGGCACCCTTCTGAAGCTGCGCGCCGAAAGCGGCGTTCGGGCCGGTCAGCGGACCAGCGACAGCGATGAGAACGTCGGCCCAGGCGTTGCCGCTGAAGGCGACCATCGCCGTCAGAGCCACTGCCGACAGAAGAGACTTCTTCATATTGTTACTCCCAATTTTTGGGCGGGTTCCGGTCCAAGGCCCGGCGCATTACCCACCATTGACTGCGCCAGGAAAGCTGTTCCACTCTGAAGGCAATTCATGCCTAGTTTCAACGGACTGTCAATGTTTGTCCTTCCACGAAAACGCGGAAGTTTTTTCGTACAGCCAGTAATAGTTGTTGACCATCTGATTGGTGCGGCGATAGCGGAAGCCGGCCGTCGAGAAGACGAGCAGCGTCACGAAATCGATGCCGTAATAGAGGGCGCTGAGCATCGGTCCGTTGAACAGGGCGTGGTGCAGGAACTGCATCGCCCAGGCAAGCAGGAAGGTATAGACGACGACCAGCGGATAATTGTTCCAGCCGTCGGCAACCGCCTTGCCGGCCCGCCAGGCCGTCCAGAAGCCGATCAGCACGACGAGCGTACGGATGACGATCCGAACGCCGATATCGCTTTCGAAGAAAAGACCCTGCATATCAAACTCTCCCTTCGACTAATGTCTTCCGCCTTCGAGATAGGCGGCGCGAACCTCGGGATTGGCGAGCAGTTCCTTGCCGGAGCCGCTCATCGTCACCTTGCCGTTCACCATCACGTAAGCGCGATGGGAAAGCCTCAGCGCAGCGAATGCATTCTGCTCGACGAGGAATACGGTTAGCCCTTCCTGTTCGTTGAGCTTGCGGATCGCCTCGAAAATGCCCTTGACGATCAGCGGCGCAAGGCCGAGCGAGGGTTCGTCGAGCAGCAGGAGCTTCGGGCGCGCCATCAGCGCGCGGCCGATCGACAGCATCTGCTGCTCGCCGCCCGAAAGCGTGCCGCCGCGCTGGGCGTGGCGTTCCTTGAGACGCGGGAAGAGCGTGAAGATCTTCTCGACGTCCTCGGCGAAATATTTGAGATTGTCGAGGCCGGCGCCCATCTGGAGGTTTTCCAGGACCGTCATGCGCGGAAAGATGCGGCGTCCCTCAGGCGACTGCGCGATCCGCAGGCGCGCAATCTCGTGTGTCGGCAGCTTGGTGATATCGCGGCCCTCGAAGACGACCACGCCCTTGCGGGCCTGTGGACTGCCGCAAATCGTCATCATCAGCGTCGACTTGCCGGCGCCGTTGGCGCCGATGAGGCTGACGATCTCGCCCTTGTTGACCTGAACATCGATGCCGGCCAGCGCACGGATATTGCCGTAATAGGTTTCGACGCCATTCACCTGAAGGAGCGGTTGGCCCGTCATTACTTCGCCCATCAGTTTGCGCCTCCTTCGAGCTGCTCGACGGCTGCGATCACCTCTTCCACTTCTTCATCCTCGACGCCGAGATAGGCCGCGATGACCTTCGGATCGTTCTTGACGTGATCCGGCGTGCCATCGGAAATCTTCTGGCCGTATTCGAGGACGACGACATGGTCGGAGATTTCCATCACCACCGACATGTCGTGCTCGATGAGCAGGATCGACGTTCCGGTTTCAGCCCGGATGCTCTGCAGCAGCGCATTGAGCGTTGCCGATTCCCGCGGGTTGAGGCCGGCGGCCGGTTCGTCCAGGCAAAGCAGCTCCGGGCCGGTGCACATGGCACGGGCAATCTCGAGACGCCGCTGGGCGCCGTAAGGCAGATCGCCTGCCGGATCGTCGGCACGATCGATCAGATCGGCCTTTACCAGCCAATGACGCGCGAGCTCGATCGCCGCGGCGGCCTCTCGCCTGTAGGGGCCGACGCCGATGAGGCCGAGGATGGTATAACCCGATGCCTGCATCAGCTTGTTGTGCTGGGCGACCAGCAGGTTTTCGAGAACCGTCAGGCCGGAGAACAGCCGGATGTTCTGGAAGGTGCGCGCTACCTTCGCTTCTTTGGTGATACGAAAGTCCGGCAGACGCTCCAGCAGATATTGCTTGCCGCTCTTCTGATTAAGCGTGATCATGCCCATCGTCGGCTTGTAGAAGCCGGTGATGCAGTTGAAGACGGTGGTCTTGCCGGCGCCGTTCGGGCCGATCAGCGCGGTGATATCGCCGCGCTTGGCTTCGAAGGAGAAGTCGTTGATGGCCATCAGGCCGCCGAACTTCATCGACAGGTGCTCGACCTTGAGCAGCGTATCGCTCGATATCGTGTTGGTAACGGGGCTCATCAACCGTGGCCCTCCTTGGTAAAGCTTCCGGATATTGCCTTGCGCTCCTTGAGGAAGGCCGTCGGTTCACGCGAGCCTACGAAACCGCGCGGCTTGAACAGCATGACGACGACCATGGCGAGGCCGAAGAGCAGCATGCGGTAGAGTTCCGGCGTGAAGTCTGGCCCGAAGACCACTTTCAGGAAGTCCATTTCGCGCAGCGCCTCGGTGCCGCCGACCATGACGATCGCAGCGATCGCGATGCCGGTCAGCGAGCCCATGCCGCCGAGAACGACGATGGCGAGAACGACCGCCGATTCCAGGAAGATGAAGGATTCCGGCGAGACGAAGCCCTGCCGCGCTGCGAAGAACGAGCCGGCGAAGCCGCCGAACATCGCACCCGTCGCGAAGGCCGTGAGCTTGGTCGTCACCGTGTTGATGCCGAGCGAACGGCAGGCGATCTCGTCTTCGCGCAGCGCTTCCCAGGCACGCCCGATCGGCATGCGGCGCAGCCGGATGGTGACGTAGGCCGTCAGCATGCAAAGCGCCAGGATGAGATAGAAGAGGAAGATCTTGTAGTAGGCGGACGACATCGGCAGCTGGAAGAGCTTGGCAAAGCCGCCGGCCGTCGCATCGAAGGGGATGCCGAACAGCGTCGCCTTCGGAATGCTCGAGATGCCGAACGTCCCCTTGGTCACATCGGTCCAGTTGATGAGGACGAGACGAATGATTTCTCCGAAGGCAAGCGTGACGATGGCGAGATAGTCACCGCGCAGGCGCAGCACCGGGAAGCCGAGGATGACGCCCCAGAGTGCGGCCAAGATGCCGGAAAGCGGCAGCAGCACCCAGAAGGACAGGCCGAAATAGCTTGACAGCAGCGCGTAGGAATAGGCGCCGACCGCGTAAAAGGCGACATATCCGAGATCGAGCAGACCGGCGAGACCGACAACGATGTTCAGCCCCCAGGCGAGCATCACGTAGATCAGGATCTGGATGCCGAAGTTGTCGATCCACTTCAGCGAGCCCTGGGCACCGACCAGCGCCACGATCACGACAGGATAGAGCACGAGCGCAAGCAGCGCGATCTTCAGGAAGTGCCGATGGAAGAAGTTCTTCTCGGTCGAAATATCGAGATCGCCCTCCCGCGCCTTTCTAAGCTTGCGGCGGTCGATGTTCGGCTTGATGAAAACGACCATCAGGAAACGGCCGATGGCAGCGACAGCGACGAAGATCGCAAGCAATCCCCAGCGCTGGACGATGATCAGCTCGTTGTTGATGTTCTGATCGGTCTTCAGACCGACATAGAGAACGAACATGCCGAGTGACAGGACGGCGGCGAAAAGGGCTTCGGTAAGGCCTTTGCGGACAAGTCCGGCATCGGGCTTGCCTGCAGTATTCTCGATGTTTGCCATGACGTTATACCTTCTCGACTTCCGGCCGCCCGAGGATACCCGTCGGCTTGAAGATCAGCACGAAAGCGAGGATGGCGAAGGTCGCCACATCCTTGTACGCGATGGTGAAATAGGCCGACCACAGCGATTCGATCAGGCCGATCATCAGCCCGCCGAGAACGGCGCCCGGCAATGAGCCGATGCCGCCGAGAACGGCTGCGGTGAATGCCTTCACACCCGGCGTAAAGCCGTCGGCGAATGACGCGACACCATAATACATCAGATACATCGTGCCGGCGACGGCAGCGAGTGCCGCACCCATCACGAAGGTGATCGAGATCGTCTGGTCGACGTTGACGCCGAGAAGCGCCGCCATCTTGCGATCCTGCTCGGTGGCGCGCTGGGCGCGGCCAAGCGCGGTACGATTGACGATGTACCAGAAGGCAGCGAGCAGCACCGCGGTGATCACGATGATGATGATCTGCTTCAGCGACACCGAGATGTTGCCGAACTGATAGACCGAGCTCACCATCGGCGGGATCGGCTTGTTGCGCGGACCCTGCGTCACCTGGATGAAGTTGGACAGCACGATCGACATGCCGATCGCGGTAATCAGCGGCGCCAGGCGGAACGAGCCGCGCAAAGGACGGTATGCGACACGCTCGATCGTCCAATTCCACAAACTCGTCATCAGCATCGCGACGACAAGCATCGCCAGCAGCAGAATTGCCACGGGGAGACCTGCGAAGATGGATGTGAGGACGAGGAAGACGATAAGAGCGGCGAAACCACCGAGCATGAAAATGTCGCCATGGGCGAAGTTGATCATGCCGATAATGCCATAAACCATCGTATAGCCGATAGCCACAAGGCCATAGATGGATCCGAGCGTCAGCCCGTTGAAGAGCTGCTGGACGAAATACTCCATATGTCGTTTTCCCCTGGATGCGAGCCGAATATGCTGCATCTCTTTTTGGTTCTTCGGTCACCCGTTTCAGGCAACCTCATGACCGCATGCATAGCGGTTTCGTTGCAAATGTGAAGACAAAAAGGATTTACTCCGGCAGATTCTTGTTCGAACAGGGCTAAATGGCGCATTTTGCACCAAAATCCACAGAAAATCGGCGAAGCACGTCCTGTTGTTAGCCAAAAACCGGCGTCGAATTAACCATCCGGCGATTTCACTCTCAATTTCATGAAGCTCTTGCGCCGTAGGCTATTCCACAGAATTGGAAGATGGAGCAAAATCAGACCCGCAACGCGCCGCTTTGGCGAATCCCATTCCAGCGAATAACTGCCATCTTCGTCTGACAAGACCGAAAGCTTATGGTAGCATCGCAGACTGCGTTATCGGGGTGCGGAGCGCGGGGCAAAACACCATATAAGATTGACTATGGTGGCAGGGATGGTTTGCGGACGAGCGACAACGGGGTGCTCACCGCGCGGCGAACGGCAAAGGACAATGCTGAGGACATTCGAAAAGGCGGCGCTCGAAGCCGGCAGGGCCATCATAACGGTCTTGCGCGAAGGCTTTCCCGTCGCCATGAAGGCGGACGCAAGTCCGGTCACGGTCGCCGACGAGGAGGCCGAACGCATCATCCTCGCGCATCTTGCCCGGGACTATCCCGAAATACCCGTCGTGGCGGAAGAGTCGGTCGCGGCCGGCAGTGTGCCCGACATCAGCGGTCGGGGCTTCTTCCTGGTCGACCCTCTCGACGGCACGCGTGAATTCGTCGACGGGCGGCAGGAATTCACCGTCAACATCGCCTATATCGAGCACGGCGCTCCGGTGGCCGGGATCGTCTACGCTCCGGCGCTCGGACTTGCCTTCTCGGGAGAACGCGGCCACGCCGAAAGGCTCGTGGTTACGGAGGATTTCACTGTCGGCGCACGCAGTGCAATCACCGTGCGCGAACAGCCGACCGACCGTCTGGCGCTGGCGAGCCTTCGCCACAACAGCCCGGAGACCGGAACCTTCCTTGCCGACCATGCGATTTCGAAGTGCACCAATATCGGTTCGTCGCTGAAATTCTGCCTGCTGGCCGAAGGCAAGGCCGACGTCTATCCTCGTTTCACCCGCACGATGGAATGGGACACGGCGGCCGGCGACGCAGTGCTTCGCGCCGCCGGCGGTTCGACCGTGACGCTCGACGGAGCGCCGCTGACCTACGGCAAGACCGGAACGGCAGCCGATTTCGATTTCGCCAACCCGAATTTCATTTCCTGGGGCGGCAGGAAACGCGTCCTCGAGCCCGCCTGACCGCCGGCAAGGATCGCTGAAAGGCCGCAGGCACGTTTCTTCGCCGTTCCGCGCCTTCCACAGGCCCCTTCCCCGTGCCGATTATCTCAGCTCCGCCGGTCATGGACTGATTCGCAGAGCCGGATGACAGACGTGATTCTGCGGGATAGCCCCGTGTCTCCACAGCTTCTGCCTGCAAAAGCTCGTCGATCCCGCCTTGGTTTTGTCACATTTTGGCACTGTTAGATAACAGGCCGACCGTTCTTGCGAAAAAATTTCGCCCCGGTTTCTGTTAAGAAATGACGCTTGTGGGCAATGCGGTACGTACCGAAAAGGAACGTCCGGAGCACCCCGGAAGCCCCTGCCAAAGGCCTAAAAACCTTGACGAAATTCCAATTCTTAACAAAATATCATGAGTTTGCCTCAACTTAACGCAAGTGCGAAAGATTTATTGCGATGCGATATTTCTCTGGACACCATTACACAATTGTCGCATTTTTCCGTTTTAGTAGGGTTACCAACACCTGAGTGCAGCCCTGGTGACAGGGTAAACCATTGATCGCCTATTGCCGCCGCGCCCCTCGAAGACAACAGAGTACGATCCTTGAGCATCACGGAACTAAACAACACCATTTCGACAGAGTCCTTCCGGCCGAGCCGCCGCCAGCAGCCGAGCCTGAAGATCCAGACCCCGGTTATCCACAGCGATGCGTCGCAGGCGCCGTGGGTGGATCTCGTCCTGAAGCGGGCGTTCGACATTGTTTCGTCGTTGAGCGCCCTCCTCGTCCTCGCGCCCTTACTTCTCCTTGTCGCCCTCTTGATCAAGCTGGACAGCCCCGGACCGGTGCTGTTCAAGCAGACCCGTTGGGGTAAGAACTGCAAGGCCATCAAGGTCTACAAGTTCCGCTCCATGCGCACCGATCTCTGCGATGTCTCGGGCGTTGCCCAGACGGTGAAGAACGACCCGCGCGTCACCCGCATCGGCGCCATCCTGCGCCGCACGAACATCGACGAGTTGCCGCAGCTGTTGAACGTGCTGTTGGGCGACATGTCGGTCGTCGGTCCGCGCTGCCACGCGATCGGCATGCGCGCCGGCGGCATGCTCTACGAAGAGCTGGTGCCCGAATACCACCAGCGCCACGCAATGCGTCCGGGCATGACCGGTCTCGCCCAGATGCGCGGCCTGCGCGGCCCGACCGATCGTCCGGCCAAAGCCCGCGCCCGCATCGCCAGCGATCTCTATTACGTCGGGAATTTCTCGATCTGGATGGATATGCGCATCATCGTCGGAACTGTCGCATCGGAACTGGCCGGCGGAAAAGGCTTCTAAGCTTTTTGTGAGAACGGGCCGGCTGCTCGGAGCAGCCGGTACCGGAATGCTCGGGCGACCGCCCGCATGCGGTTGAGCGAATCGCGATTGCCATCTCACTCCTCAGCTACCCCCACGATCATATAGGACGAGAGATCGAGAAGAATCGCGTCTCGTCCCTGCTCCTGCCGTCAGCCGACCCAGCGCCGTTTCTGAGGCGCATAGGACGCTGCAGCACTTTGAATAGGTTCAGGCATCCGATCTGGCGCGAGGTGAGCGCCTTCCAGACTGAGCTGGCCCGAGAAGCGCCTGAGGCGGTGGAGCGATTGCCAAGCCTGCTTCGCTGCCGGCATGGGCGCCATTGCCTAACAAAGGCGAAAATGTATTGTTTCAGGTCAGCGCCACGTAATGCGAAGGCAACGGTATTTCTCACCGCATCCTGGAAGAGCGTGTCCAGATGACGATTTCCTGGTTGGCCGCCCTCCTCGCAAACGCCCCTTCCGCTCAGAAGATCGTCAGGGATCGTCCGCTCCATTGCCGTCACCTGGTCTGTAGCAATAAATGAGTTCGGCGGCCTGGTAAAAGCTGACGAGGCTTTGCTGCCGATTGCTGATCAACGGTTTTCGCTGCCGGCGATGAAAGGCTCACGCCGGAGTGTCGACGAAGACCGTTTGGCTGTGCAAGCGAGGGCAGCAAGCATCAAATCGTATGAACTGGGCCGGGACAAGGGAGGTCGGAGACGAAGTCTTGCGAGGCAGACAGGCATTCATCGGCCACTCCGGGGCGTCTAAATTTGTTATCAAAGTCTTACGTTGGGCTTAGGCAATTTTTAAATGTGGCAGGCTAGAGTGGCGCTCGTGGTCTTGCGTTGTGTAGAGAGTCCAATGACCGAAATGATACGTCCCCGAGTGAAATATGTCATCGGCCCCGATGGCAGCCCCCTGACCATCGCGGACCTTCCGCCGCCCAATACGCGGCGCTGGGTCATCCGCCGGAAGGCAGAGGTTGTCGCGGCTGTTCGCGGTGGCCTGTTGAGCTTGGAAGAGGCCTGCGAGCGTTATACGCTCACGGTCGAAGAGTTCCTGTCCTGGCAGTCGTCGATCAACAGCCATGGCCTCGCCGGCCTGCGCACCACGCGCATTCAGCAGTATCGCCACTGATCGCACGCCAACATCGACGAGTTATTTCGGGCCGGACGCATCTCCCGTCAGGGAGTGCAGAAGGCCCGAAATCATTGACGAGGCCGCATAGCACCACAGGCCAGGCTGGGTGAATGCATCTGCCAACCCCGTCGTCTTTGCCGCCGCAATGACGATCGCGACCAGCAGCACGTCCATCATTGACCACTTGGACAGATGCGGCACGACGCGACGATAAAACAGACTGCCGGCCCCGCCGCCGGCACCTGTCGCTTCCGCAGCGATCCCGACCATCTTCAGAATCGGAAGCACGATCGACACCAGTGCAACGATCGCCGCCAGCAGCCCATCCCCGCCCTGCCAGAGCGAGGCTACGATCTCGACAAGCGATGGGGTCTGATCGAAGAAATACAATGTCTCGAAACGGACCAGCGGCAAGATGAGGCCGAGCGCCAAGAGGAACGGCGCCGCCACGAGCAGAACCGGGCGGATCATCGAAAGCGCCCTCATCCGCGCGAACCTCGCACCGAACCGATCTTTTTCATGAACACTCCGTCTCCTCGAGCAATTGCCTCGCCGACTTGGCATGATCGCGAGGTCGTGTCACCGTCGCCGGCGACAATATCCCCATCCCTCTGCGAGGAAAGACAATGGACATTCGAAACGACGAAGGCGCCTCCGGCGGCCGTTATGCGGCCGAGGTAGAAGGGCATCAGGCGGAAATGACCTATTCGCGCACATCGCCGAAGCTCGTCATCATCGATCATACCGCCGTTCCCGATGCCCTGCGCGGCAAAGGTGTCGGCCAGGCACTGGCGCTGCACGCGGTGGAGGCTGCCCGCACCGGCGGCTGGAAGATCATTCCGCTCTGCCCTTTTTTCAAGGCGCAGGCGCAGCGCCACCCGGAATGGCGCGACGTCGTGAACTGACAAACACCAAAAGCCATGTATGACGGACCAGCACGCCCGTCATACATGGCTTCTCTGTGGCGATTCCCGGGGCGCCGAAGCCGGCGCCCGTCGTTTTCTCTTACGCCCTTGCTCGGGCGCCGCTGTCACGTTCTTCCAGCGCCGACGCCCTTGCATATTCCGCCTGCATCTCCTCAAGCGCCAATTCCAGCGCCTCTTCCTGCATCTTCAATTCCTTGATCGAAACCTGCAGGTTGTCGGCCCGCTGACGCGCGGCCTTGGCGAAGGTCGGATAAGCAAAGTGATTCGGGTCTGATATACCGGACTTCTTTTCCTCGACGACGATCTGGCTCTCCAGATCCTTCGTCATCCGTTCGAATTCGGACATCATCATCTGCAACTGCTGCAATTGACGTCGTTTTTCGTTCACCTGAAACTCTTTCAGGCGAACGAGACTTTCTCGCGACTTCATACGCATTACTCCCGTGATGCGAGACCCCGGCTCAACTTGAAACCGCCCTGCGCGCCGCTTTGACACGGTTTGCTAAAAAATTTCCTGCGATATTAACAAAAACCTACCGCTGGTAACCTTTCGTTTACGGGCATCGTTAATGATAGGCCCGATGATTTAAGGGTCGGTAAATGCCGCGGCATGAAGTTCGAACCTTTTCATTGGCGAGTCGGATGAATCACTTAGCGCTGTTTCCTAATGTTAAAATTGAGGAAAGCCTTTTTGAGATTCCTATTGGAAAACAGAGAAATGGAAAAAATATTTAATAAATTCGATACTCCTTGCCAGAGTGAATCAGAATTTGTTAACCATTTCGTGGCAGCTTCCAAATCACGTAGCTTGTTCGGTAGCGTGTAGGGGGCCAGACCACCTTTCGGCGGCGGTAAAGGGGATAATTATGCGGGTACTTCTCATCGAGGACGACAGCGCTACGGCGCAGAGCATCGAGTTGATGCTGAAATCAGAGAGTTTTAATGTTTATACCACCGATCTCGGTGAAGAAGGCGTCGATCTGGGCAAGCTGTATGATTACGATATCATCCTGCTCGATCTGAACCTGCCCGACATGTCCGGATATGAAGTGCTTCGCACTCTCCGGTTGTCGAAGGTCAAGACACCGATCCTCATTCTGTCGGGCATGGCCGGCATCGAAGACAAGGTTCGCGGCCTCGGCTTCGGAGCCGACGACTACATGACCAAGCCGTTCCACAAGGACGAACTCGTCGCCCGCATCCACGCCATCGTCCGCCGCTCCAAGGGCCACGCCCAGTCGGTGATCATGACCGGCGAACTGATCGTCAATCTCGATGCCAAGACAGTTGAAGTCGGCGGCCAGCGCGTCCATCTGACGGGCAAGGAATACCAGATGCTGGAGCTGCTTTCGCTCCGCAAGGGCACCACGCTCACCAAGGAAATGTTCCTCAACCACCTTTACGGGGGCATGGACGAGCCGGAACTGAAGATCATCGACGTCTTCATCTGCAAGCTTCGCAAGAAACTCGCCAATGCCGCCGGCGGCGCCAACTATATCGAGACAGTCTGGGGCCGTGGTTACGTTCTTCGCGAGCCGGATGGCACCGAATACGCGGAAACCGCCTGAGCTTCCAATCTTCCGATCCCCCTTATCGGAATGACGAAATCCCGCCCTTCCGGCGGGATTTTTCGTTTCCGCCGCACAGGGCCGCCGCCCGAATAAGCGATCAAGACTCGGTCGATCGGCGGGATAGGCGTAAAGAGCGCCGCATCAAACTTGGCGCATGCGACGCACCTTGTTCATTGTTTTATGCATGTCGATCAACGGAGGAGCGCAGCCTCAGCCGGCGTCCGGCTACGCTTCGGCGTTTATGTTCACGGGCGGCCGATTCCGCCGGCAAGAAGCCTGCCGTCAGGCAGCGATCGCGCGGTTCCCGAAAACGGCGGTCAGGATCTTGCGATCGAAGGGTTTGAGCAAGAAATCCGTGGCGCCGGCGCGTTTGCCGGCCATCAGTTTCTTGAGGTCCGCTTCGATGACGCAGTAATAGATCTTGACGTCCTTGCCCCCATCCATCGCGCGGATGGCGGCAATCAGGTCGAGCGCGCCTTCCATGCCGGAATCGACGATCAGATATTCCGGCAGTTCCGCCTGGCAGCGCTGCAGCGCCTCGCTGGCATTGGAAGCCTCGCTGACGAGAAAATCGAGTTCGGAGAGAATGCGCTTGCCGACTTTGCGGACGATGTCCGAATTATCGGTGATCATGAACCTTTGCATGACTGCTCCTTTGCCCCCGCATTCGTCGCAACAAGAGGCCTCTTACAACCCTGGAGGATAGGTCCATCAGGCTAAGGAATCGTTACCGGATGGGCGCCGACGCCCGCCCGGGCTCCGCAATCAAGCAGCAGCGACTACCGCCGTGAACACCAATTCGTCGGCGCTGGCGCTATGATCGAGCGTCATTCCGCACTCTTCAGCCAGCAGCACGGTGTAATAGGGCTGTATCGAATGGGCGTCGATTGCCTCCTCGATCGTGCCGGTCGATATTTCAACGAATTTCGGCGGCAAGCGCATCATCTTGCCCTTGGCGGTGAGCGTGAATTTGGCGTCGAATTCGGGATTTTCCAGCGTCACCTCAAGCACGCCGCCGCGTGGAATGGAGGAATAGGCGACGAGGAAGAGGTTAAGCAGCAGCTTGACCCGGTTCTTGGCAACGATGGCGCGCGGTCCGTTCCAGATAACCTCGGTCTTTTTTTCCGCCACCGCAAAATCCTTGGCGGCCCGCTCGGCCTCGCCGGTGTCGATCGAGGCACCGACGGAACCGGACGCGCCGAAGGCGAGACGCGCGAATTTCAGCCGAACGGAAGCATTGAGGGCGCTGGTGCGGATCAGGTCCATCGCATCGGCATCGGCGCCGCCTTCATCGAGAAGTTCCAGACCGTTGTTGATCGCGCCGACGGGCGAGATGACGTCGTGGCAAACGCGGCTGCAGAGGAGCGCGGCCAGATCCGGGCCGGACAGGGTAAGGTTCGGGTTCTTGGACATCATCGTCTCCTGAGGGGCGGCAATTTCATCGCGCCCGGTAATATGCGTCATCTAAATTGCGCGAAGTTTGCGATCGCATTGGGTGCCATAATGACACCATATTTGGTAAACCGATTGTTAAGATGATCGGCGCAAAATGCAGCAATTGACGCGAGCGGTTGTCCGCTCCCGACCAACGACGAACGGATGACACCATGCGCCCTCGATTTCCGCACCGATTCATCGGCTTCTGCAGGTTGCTCTCGGCCCTCGTCTTCTCCTCGATGATAGTGGCCGGGCCGGCCGCCGCTCAGAACAACGGTCAGTATACGATGCAGGAAATCATCGATACCGGCCACTCCTTCTTTGGCTCCGCCAGCGGCGGTCTTGGCAAGGTGGTGGAAAGCGCCTTCCAGAAATACGGCCTGCCGAACGGTTATATTCTCGGACAGGAAGGCGGCGGCGCCTTCATCGCCGGTCTCACCTATGGCGAAGGCCAGCTGAACACCAAGAATGCCGGCGAGCATCCGCTCTACTGGCAAGGCCCCTCCCTAGGTATCGATTATGGCGGACAGGGCTCGCGCGTCATGATGCTGGTCTACGATCTGCCTTCCATCGACGGCATCTATGCCCGCTTCGGCGGCGTCAGTGGCTCGGCCTATGTGATTGCGGGCTTCGGCATGACGGTGCTGAAGAACAACGACGTGCTGGTCGTGCCGATCCGCACCGGCGTCGGCGCCCGACTCGGCGTCAATGTCGGCTATCTCAAGATCACCCAGGCGCCGACCTGGAACCCCTTCTGAAGCCACAGGAGCGTCGGAAACCGTCGCCACCCGCATCGGCGGCCTTGCCCCGATGCGCCATGCGTGCTTAATCATCACGGATGACCCGGAATAGGACGCCGAACGCGTAATCGGTTTTCGGATGTCAAGTTCCGCCCAACGAAGAACGGGATTGGCCCCGCCGTGATCGAATACGCTCTCTTGTTCGGATTGGGCTTCCTGACCGCGGCCTTCCTCGTCTTTCTGGTTTCGCCGGCCGTACACCGCCGCATCGTCTGGTATACCGAAAACCGGCTGAAAGCGACGATGCCGCTGAGCCCGCAAGAGGTCCGCGCCCAGAAAGATATGGTGCGCGCCCTTTATGCCGCCGAAAACGCGCGCACCACCCAGGACCTTTTGCGTGAACGCGAAAAATCCTTCTCGCTCCAGCTGCGGCACGATGCCCTTGCCGTCGATGCCGGCAGGCTTGCCGCCGATATCGGTGAATTGCAGGCCCAGATCGGCGAGATGCATGTCGAGGCGGCCGAGCAGCGCTCGCACCTGCGCAAGGATGAGAACTATATCAGCCAGTTGAAGACCAATCTGCATATTGCCGAGCAATCCGCTGCCAACAAGGAGAGCGAACTGGCGGCAATGCGGACGCGGCTGAGCAAGCTCAGCGAACAAACCGATGGGCTGAGAATTGATCTGGCCGCGCGTGAAACAGAGGCCGAAAGCCTGAAATTCCGCGCAAACGCTCTGCGAGACGAACGCGACACATTGCGCCAGGACGTCACCCTGCTGCAGAAGCGGGCCAAAGATGCCGAGCAGAAACTGACACAGCAACAGCATATGGTGATCCGCCTGGAAGATAAGGCCGCGCGTGAGAGCGCTTCCGCCGCCGAGAAGGAAACCCTGCTCGCCCGCCGTCAGCAGGAAATCGCCAAGCTGAAGGAGCAGTTGAAAGCCGCCAATGCCGAGATCCGCAAGATCAACCGGGTGCTGCGCGACGCAGGCCTTGCCAAAATGGCGGCTGACCTGCCGGCGGAACTGACGGCCGAAGACACAGCCGCGTCCATGCTCGATACCGCCGCAATGGCGGCTGAGATGGGCGAGGATGTCCGCAAGCGCAGCGCCGCCCTTGCCGAGCGCCTGCAGAAGGCAAAGTCCGTCGCCGGACGTGATGGTGCGATCCGCGAGGAGATCGCCTCGATCGCCGCCAATATGGTGGCGCTGACCGCACTCAACGAAGGCCCTTCCTCGCCGATCCGCACGCTGCTGCCGGATGCCGGGACCAAGAACCCGAACGACCGCGTCAGCCTTGCCGACAGGGCGGCCGCCATCATCGCCAATCCGGTGCGTTAAAGCATGTCGCGCAAAACTGTGCAGCCGTTTGCGACAACGACATGCGAGATAATAAAAGACCCAAAGCGGGGAGCGAATCTGAAGATCGCGACTGCTTTAGGGGTCAGATCCGACCCATGGCCGAGGCCATGGAAAACAACGCGATCCCCGTCGCCGTCGCCGCATTGAGGCTATCGAGCTCGTCCGATTGCGGGATGCGCGCGCTCTGAAAGCGGGCCAGCAGCGCTGCCGGCAAGCCCTCCCCCTCGGTGCCGACGACGAGCGCCATGCGTGCCGCCGCCGGAATGGCGCGAATGTCCGTTTTCCCATGCGGCGAAAGCGTCCAGATGGCAAAACCCCGTTCGGCGAGTGCAAGGAGCAGATCCAGCGCCTTGCCGCCGCGCCGGTGCGGAACGCTCAGCACCGATCCGACCGAGACACGCAGCGCTTTGCGATAAAGAGGATCACAGGAGGTTTCGTCGAGCAGCACGGCATCTGCCCGGAAGGCGGCGGCGTTGCGGAACATCGAGCCAGCATTGTCGTGATTGGAAATGCCGCAGCCGACGAGGACTAGCGCCCGTTCCGGCAGGGCGTCAAGAAGCGCTGCCTCGTCACGCTCCTCCCGCCGGCCAAGTGCGAGCACGCCGCGATGCAGATGGAAACCGACAATGCCCTCGAGCGCGTCGGCCTCGGCGACATAGACAGGCACGTCGGCGGGAAACCGGTCCAGGATCGGCAGGATGCCCTCGACACGGTTGCGCAGCAGCAGGATCTTTTCGGCGCGAAAGCCGCGGCCTTGCGCATGCGCCTCGGCGAGCATTCTAAGCACGACGGTACCCTCGGCGATGAAGCGGTTTTCCCGCCCGGTCAGATCGCGCTCGCGGATGTCGCGGAATTCCGCGACGCGCGGATCGTCGGCTTTGGCGATGGCGATCGGGGGAGCGGCCATGCCGGGCTCAATTGCCCGTGACGGTCAGCTCAGCGACGGAGCGGCCGCTCCGGAGATCGAAGATCAGCGCCTTGGCCTTGCCCTCGACGGTCTCGCCGTAAAACAGGATCTGCCCCGCCGAGAACGAGGTCGACTGCACCTTGAAACCCAGCGGCAGCGAAACGGTCGCCGCAAGCGGCGCCTCCGCGGGCACACCGGAGGCAGCGGCAGCCGGAGCCGTGTCCTTCGGCTCGCGCATCGTCTTGTAGACAACCGCACCGAAGACCGCCATAAGGCTCACGAACATGATGGCGCCGGAAACGATCTGCAGGCGGACCATCTTGCGCCGGACACTTTCCATCGCCGGATCAAGGGGCTTCTCTTCCTGGTCGTCTGGCTCGATTGCTGTCATCTGTGCGTCCCGTTCTAAGAATACGTCGGAGAAGAAGCGTCTTGAGCGACCCCTTTAAA
Organism: Rhizobium sp. H4; assembly: GCF_003013335.1. Lineage (NCBI taxonomy): Bacteria > Pseudomonadati > Pseudomonadota > Alphaproteobacteria > Hyphomicrobiales > Rhizobiaceae > Rhizobium > Rhizobium sp. H4. Next base: position 89,172 of record NZ_PSOW01000010.1, on the reverse strand, counting down.
CAAGCAGTTGGCATTAGAAAAGTCCTGACCGCCGATGAAACCGCCGAAGGCCGGCTCGACGCCTGGCTGACGGCGCAGGTCGGCGAGGATTTTTCCCGCAGCCGTATCAAGGCACTGATCAAGGACGGCCTGGTTTCCATGCGGGGCGTACCCGTCACCGATCCGCAGCGCAAGGTGCGCGTCGGCGACAGTTTCGAGATCACCCTGCCCGAACCGGAAGACCCGACGCCTCAGGGCGAGGATATCCCGCTCGATATCCTTCATGAGGACGACGACATCATCGTCATATCGAAACCTGCCGGCCTGGTCGTCCATCCCGGCCCCGGCAATTGGACCGGAACGCTGGTCAATGCGCTGATCTATCATTGCGGCGATACGCTCTCCGGCATCGGCGGCGTTCGCCGCCCCGGCATCGTCCACCGTCTCGACAAGGACACGACAGGCGTCATGGTGGTCGCCAAGAACGACGTTGCCCATCGCCACCTCTCGCTTCAGTTTGCCGACCATGGCCGCACTATGCCGCTGGAGCGTGCCTATCAGGCGATCGTCTGGGGCCGGCCCCGGTCGCTGACAGGCACGGTCGACGCGCCGCTTGGCCGCGCCACCGGCGATCGTACCCGCCGCGCCGTCAAGCGCCCCGACAGCCATGATGCCGACGAGGCGATCACCCATTACGAGGTGATCGAGCGCTTTCATGAATCCCCGGACGCGACGGCGCTCGCCTCGCTGGTCGAATGCCGCCTCGAAACCGGCCGCACCCATCAGATCCGTGTGCACATGGCCCATATCGGCCACCCGCTGCTCGGCGACACGGTCTACGGCGCCGGCTTCAGGACCAAGGCCAATCTGCTGCCCGAAGAGATCCGCAAGGTGGTCAACGGGTTCGACCGCCAGGCGCTGCATGCCTTCATGTTGCAATTCGAGCATCCCCGCAGCGGCGAACTCATGCATTTCGAGGTACCGCTGCCGGAGGACATGGTGGAACTTGTCGAGGCCTTGCGGAGTTAGAGGGGACCGCGGAATTCCGCCTCCCCCGTCTCACACCTGCGTGAGCGGCGCCTTGAACCGCCGTTTCGCCATACTTATCTGTATATCGACTTAGTGCGGGCTTGGGTAGAAAGCCGCACGTCCCGGTTTGCCTTTTCGACGCGGGGACGCGTTTTCATCGGGAACCGGAATTCACTTTAGGAGGGTGCACTATGGCCCGAAATACCTTGCCGTCCATTACCGCCGGCGAAGCCGGCCTCAATCGTTATCTCGACGAAATCCGCAAATTTCCGATGCTCGAGCCGCAGCAGGAATATATGCTGGCCAAGCGTTATGCCGAGCACGGCGACCGCGACGCCGCCCACAAGCTCGTCACCAGCCATCTCCGCCTCGTCGCGAAGATCGCCATGGGTTATCGCGGCTACGGCCTGCCGATCGGGGAAGTCGTCTCCGAAGGCAATGTCGGCCTGATGCAGGCTGTCAAGAAATTCGATCCGGAGCGCGGCTTCCGCCTCGCCACCTATGCCATGTGGTGGATCAAGGCCTCGATACAGGAATATATCCTGCGCTCGTGGTCGCTGGTGAAGATGGGGACGACCGCGAACCAGAAGCGCCTGTTCTTCAACCTACGTCGGCTGAAGGGCCGCATTCAGGCGATCGACGATGGCGACCTGAAGCCGGAGCACGTATCGGAAATCGCCACCAAGTTGAACGTCTCGGAGGAGGAGGTCATTTCGATGAACCGCCGCCTCTCCGGTGACGCCTCGCTGAACGCGCCGATCAAGGCCGCCGAAGGCGACAGCGGTCAATGGCAGGACTGGCTTGTGGACGATCACGACAGCCAGGAAGACGTTCTGATCGAACAGGACGAACTCGAAACCCGCCGGCGTATGCTGAGCAAAGCAATGAGCGTGCTGAACGAACGCGAGCGCCGAATCTTCGAGGCTCGCCGCCTCGCCGAGGAGCCGGTGACCCTGGAAGACCTGTCGGCCGAATTCGACATCAGCCGCGAACGCGTCCGCCAGATCGAGGTTCGCGCCTTCGAGAAGGTGCAGGATGCTGTCCGCAAGGAAGCCCTGGAACGCGCCAAAGCCGTCCGCGTCGTCGAAGCCACGGCCTGATAAGGCTGATTTGAGAACTGCAGCGCCACCTCCCGATCGGAGGTGGCGTTTTTTGTTTCTACGGAGAGTGCTTGGGGAAGGACGTTGCGGCACGTCCTCTTCTCCCCAGCGGGGAGAAGATGCCAGCAGGCAGATGAGGGGGATGAGCGGCAAAGCCGCGAATGCACGTAGCGGAAGCGGAGGGCAACATGAAGGGCGTGCCATGCGGCCCCCTCATCCGACCCTTCGGGCCACCTTCTCCCCGCTGGGGAGAAGAGAGGGAGCCAAGCCGTTTTCTTTATTTCCGAAGATGATGCTTTCAACAAGGACGAGACGCTGCCACGGCCAGTGGCAGCTGCCTCACTGGCTAGTCGAGACATCCCCGAGCGCGGTCCATTCCTTGATGGCGGTATTGAAGGCATCCGTTCCCGTGCCGCCCTTCTCCATCGTCAGCAGCGCGCGGCGGCCGTTGCGGTAGGTGATCGGGATATCGATCCAGTTGCGGGTCGACATCAGGTCGAGATTGGCCTTGCGCGCATCGGGATAATCGTTGAGCGCGATCATGTGGAAATCGTCGGTGATCTTGGCCGGAACCGCAATCAGCGCGTCGCCGCGATCCTGTTCCGTGCGTTTCATCGAGATGCGCTGGACGCTTTCGATGCTGCCGCCCTCGAAGTTCGGCGGCACCGAGAAGACGATCTCGACGAGATGGCTTGCCGGCAGCGACGGATCGGAGTTGCGCTTGAACGTGACGAGGGCCGAGAGATTGCGCTCGGGAACCGTGACGTTGCCCTGCACCGTCGCTTCCTGCCTTCCACCCTGGCCGGCCTCGTGCTGCACGCTCCAGACGACCGTTCCCTCGATCGCCGTCGGCGAACTCTGGCCGATGCGCTCCTCGTAAAGGAACATCTTTTCCGACGACCCAACCGGGGCGGCCTGCTGCGGCGATGCCGCAGGACCGTTCGGCGTCAGCGTTCCCGGCCGGACGGCATCACCTTGCGCGCTGGCAGCCGGCGCATCCGCAGCCGCGACATTCTGCTCGGCCACCGATTTCCCCTCGGCGGTCGGCGTTCCCGGCACGGCCGCCGGGCCGCTGTCGACTTCGGTTCCATCGGAAAGCAGTCGCTGGGTGAATTTGGAATTGGCCGCAGCGCCGTCATTGTTCAATGACGCCACTTGCTGGTTCGGCTGTGCCGGTGCCGCTGGCGCTGGCGCGTTCTGCGCTTCCGGCGCGGCTGGCTGGCCTGGCGTCGGCGTGCTCGGCTGAGCCGGCGTTTCGGAGCCCGCCGGCGTCATTGCCGCCTCGTTCCTCGTGGACTGCGAAGGCGCCGAGCTGACAAGCCCATCGACCATCGCCACCAGCGCCTCTCTGTTCATCCAGCCGGCATAGGCGCCGCCGCCGATCAGAATAAGCGCGAAGATGAGGGTGATCACCGTGCCGATGCCGAAGCGACGCCGCTTCGGCTCCATGCGGAAATTCTTGCCCTGCAACTTGGCGGCGACGATCTGATCGATATCCATTGCTGGATTGGCATCGTCATCGTCGGCGGCGACCGAGCCGCGCCGGTCATAACCGCGTAGTGCCTTGGCTTCGCGCCATGCCTCGTTCGGCGCGCCGGCAGCCGGCGCGGCCTTGCCATCGTGCACTTCGGCAAAGATATCGACATCGTCGAAATGCGAGGCAACCGGCGTCTTCTTGTTGCTGCCGGCTTCGATCGGCGGCAGATCGTCGAAGGCGGCCGTTTCCCAGGAGAAGCTTTCCTTTGCAGCCGGCATGACGGCCGCGGGCGCTATCTTTTCGAGGCTTGATATCACCTCTTCGAAGGCGCGCGCCGAAGTGTCGGCGGCGACAGGAGCCGTTTCCGAATATTGCCGGAGTTCCTCTTCGGCCCATTCGGTCTCGGCATCCTTCGGCGCTGGAGCCGGTGTTTCGGCAGCCGGCTCTCTCCAGACCGGGTCGAAATGCGCAGCCGCATCCGCCTGCAGCGGCTCCTCGCGGCTGTGCTCCACGAATTCCTGCGCACGATTGAAATCGGCGACCGGCTCGACCAACCGGTTGGACGCGTGCTCAATGCCGCGCGTGGCCGGCTGGAAAGATTCGATGGGCTCGTAAGCGGCCTCGCCATTTGGTTCGTGGCTTTCCAGCGTAGCCGGTTCGGCCGCAACCTCGTCGGCATCCGCCGCGTTCTGCTCGTCGGCGCGATCGTCACCAGCCTCCGCATAGCCATGTCCGGCAGGCTGCGGTTCGAAGCCGTCATGTTCAGACGCCACTTCCTCGGCAGCGACATCACGCGCCTCACCGGCACGCCATTCCTCGGCCGGCGCCTCCTCCTCATGGGAGGGATGCCAGTATGACTGGACGGGCGCATCCGTCTCGGCGGAGACTGCTGTTGGCACGGATTCGGGTGCAGCGGGCTCGGGTTCTACAAGCTCTGCTTCCGCAGGCTGCGGCTCCTCGGCCACGCCCTCTTCCGGAGCTTGCTCGTGTGCACCGGCTTCAACGGGCTCGGTTTGCTCGACGACCTCTTCTGCCGGCGGCTCTGCCTCGACTGCATCAACCGGCTCGTCGACGGCCGGCTGAGACACAGGCGCCGGTTCGCTTTCACCGTGAGCCGCGTGTTCCTCGACGGGCTCCGGCGCGGCGACGGCCTCACTCGCCTCACCGACCGACAGCGCCTCGGAGTGTTCACCCTCCACTTCGCGGATGGCGGCCTCGAGCTTTTCGAGCTGGCGTTGCAGCATGGCTTCCGGCGGACGCGGCTTCATGTTCTCGAGCTGCCGCTGCACTGCGCCGCGAGCACGTTCGTAGACCTTTACCCGCATCTCGGGGGTATTTTCGGCCAGGCCGTCGACGGCCCGCCGAATGACTGCAATAAAATCCGCCATCAGTACTTTCTCAAGAAGTCCGGTATTCTCCCGAACCTAGCCTCCGCAGTGACCGGTGACCTTAATCCTCAAACGGATCGGTCACAAGTATCGTGTCGTCCCGCTCCGGGCTGGTGGACAGGAGCGCGACAGGTGCCCCGATCAGCTCTTCGACTTGGCGAACATACTTGATCGCCTGCGCCGGAAGATCCGCCCAACTGCGGGCGCCGACGGTCGATTCCTTCCACCCCTCGAGCGTGATATAGATCGGTTCGACCCTAGCTTGCGCTCCCTGGCTTGCGGGAAGATGATCAATCTGTTCGCCGTCGAGCATATAGCCGACGCAGATCTTCAGTTCCTCGAGGCCGTCGAGCACATCGAGCTTGGTGAGCGCAATGCCGGTGATGCCGTTGGTGGCGACCGACTGGCGAACCAGCGCGGCGTCGAACCAGCCGCAGCGGCGCTTGCGCCCTGTCACGGTACCGAACTCATGCCCCTTCTCGCCGAGGAACTGGCCGATTTCATCAGTGAGCTCGGTTGGGAACGGGCCTTCGCCGACACGTGTCGTGTAGGCCTTGGTGATGCCGAGGATATAGCCCAGCGATCCCGGTCCCATGCCGGAACCGGCCGCGGCCTGGCCGGCCACCGTGTTCGAGGAGGTCACAAAAGGATAGGTGCCGTGATCGATGTCGAGCAGGCTGCCCTGTGCGCCTTCGAAGAGGATGCGGGCGCCCTTGCGACGCTCCTTGTCGAGGAAAAGCCAGACGGTGTCGCGGAACGGCAGCACACGGTCGGCGATGGAGGTGAGCTCCTCCATGATCGCCTCGTGGCTCACTTCGGCAACTCCGAGGCCGCGGCGAAGTGCGTTGTGATGTGTGAGGATTCGGTCGACCTTGCCGGAAAGGCTGTCGAGATCGGCAAGATCCATGACACGGATGGCGCGGCGGCCGACTTTGTCTTCATAGGCCGGGCCAATGCCGCGGCGCGTCGTTCCGATCTTGGTGCCGCTGTTGGAGGCCGCATCTTCGCGCATCGCGTCGAGTTCGCGGTGCAGCGACAGGATGAGCGTCGCATTGTCGGCGATGCGCAGATTGTCAGGCGTCACGCTCACACCCTGGGCCTCCAGCCGACCAATCTCGGCGATCAGCGCGTGCGGGTCGACGACGACGCCGTTGCCGATCACCGCCATCTTGCCCGGACGCACGACGCCGGACGGCAGCAGCGAGAGCTTGTAGCTCGTGCCGTCGATGACGAGCGTATGGCCGGCATTGTGGCCGCCCTGATAGCGCACGACGATATCCGCGCGTTCCGAAAGCCAATCGACAATCTTGCCTTTGCCTTCGTCACCCCATTGCGAACCGACCACGACTACGTTCGTCATCTAACTCTTCCTGTTACCGGCGCGGAACCGCGCACCTGCTCAAACCCGCGCATCTATAAAGCTTTGTTTTTGGGAAAGCGACCCTGTTGTCACAGGCGATTGGGCTTTTTACGTGACAAAACAGCAGTCGGCAGGCTATTTCCCCTGGGAAAACGCCGCTTGTTGATCACCAAAAGACGAGAAAGAACGCTCTTGCAAGCCACGGCCTATATTTGCCTCGTCATCGCCACCCTCTGCTGGGGCGGCAACTCCGTCGCCGGCAAGCTCGCGGTCGGCCATGTCAGCCCGATGATGCTGACCTTCCTGCGCTGGTTCCTTGCCGTTGCGATGATCGCCCTGATCTCGGTGCCGCAACTCAAGAAGGACTGGCCGGTCGCCAGGAAAAACCTGCCGCTGCTGCTTTGCTACGGCGCCATCGGCTACACCCTCTTCAATGCCATGCTTTACTCGGCGGTACAGTATACGACGGCAATCAATGTCGCCATCGAGCAGGCCGGCATTCCCATGCTGATCTTCCTGCTGAATTTCGTTTTCTTCCGCACGGGCATTTCGTTGGCGCAATGCTTCGGCTTCGCAATGACTTTGGTGGGCGTGGCTCTGACAGCAGCGCATGGCGACCTCGCCACGCTGCTGCAGCTGCAGCTCAACCGGGGCGACGGGTTGATGCTGATCGCCATCGTCGCCTATTCGCTCTACACGATCTTCCTGCGCTGGAAACCGCCGGTCGACTGGCGAACGCTGATGGCCTTCCCGGCCGTTGCCGCCATGCTGACATCGCTGCCGCTGCTCCTCTGGGAGGCAGGCCGGGGCGCGGCGCAATGGCCCGATCAGGCCGGCTGGGGCATCACTCTCTACACGGCGATCTTCCCCTCGCTGCTGGCGCAGATTCTTTACATCAAGGGCGTCGAGGCGATCGGCGCCAACCGGGCCAGCCTGTTCATCAATCTCGTGCCGGTATTCGGAACCCTGCTCTCGGTCGCCTTGGTCGGCGAGACGCTGCAGTCCTTCCATATGGTCGCGCTGGCCTTGACGCTCGGCGGTATCGCCATCGCCGAAAAAGGCCGTCCGAAAGCTTCGGCTCCAACGGCGCCCGCCTCACCGGTGGATTAGCCAAGCTCCAGGGTCGTCACGCCGAAGACGTGTTTCAGCGGGGTGGCGGGGGCCGGCCCGCGATACATGCGCATGGTCTCGAACACCGGCTGAAGGCCCATGCCTTCAGCAAGGGCGATCGCCTCGCGGTTTTCTGCGGGAATATCGATGAAGACTGTTGCCCCTTTCGCCTCCGGGACCAGTTCGGCAAGCAGCGCCGCGGCGCTATCGGCATCATTGGCAAAGAGCGGGCCGATCTTGTAGCCCTCATAGCAGCGGCGGATCGTGCCGTAGCCACGGATTTTATGGCTCTTCCGTACGACGGCGGTACGCCGTCCCTTGCGGCCGGTACACCAGGCGGCAAGGAAGGTTTCCCGCGGCTGCGGGAAGATCGCCGAATCATAACGCAGCAGCCCTTCCAGGCGCGAATCCAGCACCGGCTGCGCAACGAGCGTCGAGGCCGGCAGGGCGCTGGCGACGCCGCCATATCGAATGGTGAGATAAGCGGGTTCGAAGCCGGCCCTGCGGTAGTTCTGCTGCTGCGCGGCGACGCCGTCGAGACCGATCGTCCGGCCCTCCGCCGTAGCGATCCCCGTTTGCCAGATCGCTTTGCCGTAACCCTTGCCACGGAAATCGGGGTGGACGATGTAGAGGCCGAGAAAGGCAAAGCTGTCGCCGTATTTGACGACCGAGATCGAGCCGACAGGGACTTCGCCGATGGAGCCGACGAAAAACCCGGACGGATCAGCCTCGAGGAATGCAAGCGAATCGTCGAGGCCGGGATTCCATCCCTCCTGACGCGCCCATTCGAGCACGAGCTCCAATTCGCCGGGCCGCATCGAACGAACGGCAAATTCCGAATTCATGCGATCTTCCCAGATTGATGTCCCGCAAGTCCATCCCGCCAACAGCAAAGCAATTGTCAGATCACGGCTTCCCGTTCGCGCTTGCGAATGATGGAGGAACAGCGCCGATGGTCTTGACGCTGCGTATAATCATTTCCGATGCAATGCAGTAAGCTTCGTTTCCGCATTACCATGAAACAATGCCGTTGCAAGCTCAAGAAAATTACTTGGCGCCTGATTATCTTCCTGCCGGCGCGAATAAAATCCCGCGCCGAAATCTGCTCGTTCACCTCGTCTTGAAGACGAGGAGCGGTTCGGCTGGATATCAGCCGCCTATCGCTGCCTTCTGCTTTTCGGCTCCACTCGTGAGCGGCGAGAACAGCCGTTCTGTCTCGGCCGCCGGCGCCGGGTAACCAAAAGCATAACCCTGCAAACCGTCGCAGCCAAGCTGCGCCAGCACGGTGGCATGCGACTCGGTTTCAATGCCCTCGGCGATCACCTCGACATCGAGCGCCTTGGCGATTTCGACGATCGAACCGATCACCCGCCGCTGCTCCTGCGAGCTGACGACCTCGGCAACGAGTTGCCGGTCGATCTTCAGTCGCTTCGGCCGCAGCTTGACGAGACCGATAAGCGAGGCGTGGCCCGATCCGAAATCGTCGATTTCGATGTCGATGCCCAGCCGTTTGATATCATCGACATGATCGAGCAGCGTCTCTTCACTGTCGTCGAGGAAAATCGTCTCGACCAGCTCGAAGACGATTGCGCCGGGCGGAATGTCGAGTGTTTTTAGCTTGCGGAGCAGCGCCGGGTCGGCAAGGCGCGACGCCGAAATGTTGACGGCAATGCGCGGAACCGCAAGGCCGCGTAACTGCCAGAACTGCCGGTCCTCGAGAACACGTTTCAAGATCGCCGCATCGATCTCAGCCGCAAGCCCGTGCTCGTCGGCGATCTTCAGAAATACGCCCGGGGCGAGCACGCCCTTGTCCGGATGTTTCCAGCGCGCCAACGCCTCGAAGCCGATAACCTGCCGTGTTCTGGCAGAGAGTTGCACCTGATAATAAGGAATGATCTCGCCGCGCTCCAGCCCGAGCTTCAGCTCTTCGACCAAGCGACGCTTGGATCGCAGATCCTCCTGCAGTTGCCGCGTGAAGAATTCGATGCGGTTTCGCCCGAGCTGCTTGGCGTGGTAAAGCGCCACGTCGGATTCGGCCAGCAGGTTGCGCACCCGCCGATCGGCGCTCCACGATACGCCGATCGAAGCCCCGGATTGCAGCATCTCCTGGCCGTAGCGGATCTTTTTCCGCAGCCGCCGCTGAACATCTTCGGTGATCAGTTTCAGCTCGGCGAGATCGGTGAAATTGACCAGCACGACGACGAAGTCGTCGCCGCCAACGCGGGCAACCATGCCGTTTGCGGGTATTGCGGCGGCGAGGCGAAGGGCTGCGGCCTTGAGCACGGCGTCGCCGGCCGCATGGCCGTGGCTGTCGTTGATCTGCTTGAATTGATCGATATCGAGATGCAGCACGCCAAGCGTCGCGACGCTCCTGTCGGCCGGCAGCTCCGCCAGCCGCTTGTCGAGAAGGCGCCGGTTCGGCAAGCCGGTGAGATAATCGTGATCGGCGACATGCTCGATACGCGCATTGCTTTCCTCGAGCGCCAGCGCTCTCGCCTCGGCCATCATCTTCTGCCGTGCAAGCTCGGCGTTGAGCTGTACGTCGGCTGTCACATCCCACTCGGCGCCGATGAAGGAGGGCGCCCCCTCCGCATCCACATAAAAATGCGCTCGCGAGCGAAGATGCCGGATTTCGCCGCTCGGCAGCACGATTCGGAATTGCGAGTCATAGGCGCCGCGCGCAGCGATGGCCTGCTCGAAATCACGTTCGGCCCGCTCTCGATCGTCGGGATGGATCGCGTTCGCCCAGAACCATACCGGCACTTGCCGACATGTCTCGCCGGTCTCGTAGAGCCGGTGCATCTGTGCGTCCCATAAGATCCCGTCCTTTGCGATGCTATGCTCCCAGACACCGATCCGGGATGCGTCGAGAGCGAGTTCGAGCCGGCGCAGAAGATCCTGAAACTCTTGTTCGGATCGTGTGGCTTCATTTTCTGGCAACACGGCCTCGGCCTTAGAAGACTTGCGTCATTGCAATATGGTCTTCGGCCGGCATTAAGGAAGCCTTGCCCTATGGACCGAACAAATGACGAGGTGAAATCTTCGTTACGGCTTTCCCCTTTTGGATCAACGGACTTGCGATCTGCCGCAGCTTCGGGATCAGTGATTATGCCTCGGTGGTCTTTTCGCGATCTGGCGGAAGTCCGCTGCCCCTTCCAGAACAGCGCCATCGACCAGCTGCGTGACGGAACGGCGGTAGATTTGCTGCCACGGCGTCGCATCCGCCGGCACCGGTGGAATGCCCTCGCCCTTGCGCCGTTCGATCTCGGCGCCATCCACCAGCATGTCGCAGCGCCCGTGGTTGAAGTCGATGCAGATCGTGTCGCCGCTGCGAAGCCAGGCCAGGCCGCCGCCGGCAGCGCTCTCCGGCGAAGCGTTGAGGATCGAGGGGCTGTCCGCCGTGCCCGACTGACGGCCGTCGCCGATCGTCGGCAGGCTACGGATGCCGCGCTTCAGAAGATGATCCGGCGGCTGCATGTTCACAACCTCGGCCGACCCCGGCCAGCCGAGCGGCCCGGCGCCGCGGATCACCAAGATCGTATTCTCGTCGATGCCGAGGGCGGGATCGTTGATGCGACGGTGATAATCTTCCGAGCCGTCGAAGACGACCGCCTTACCCTCAAAGACGCCTTCTCGCCCGGGCTCCTGGAGATAGCGCCGACGGAAATCCTCTGAAACCACACTCATCTTCATGATGGCGAAGTCGAAGAGATTGCCCTTGAGAACGAGGAAACCGGCGCGCTCCTTCAGCGGGTCGTCGAACCGCCGGATGACCTCGCGGTCGCTGGCCTCCCGCCCCTTCAGGTTCTCGGCCATCGTCCTACCCGTCACCGTGCGACAGTCGCCGTCGAGTTTTCCGGCCTGCAGCAGCTCCCACATGATCGCCGGGGTGCCGCCGGCGCGGTGATATCGCTCGCCGAGATAGGCGCCGGCCGGTTGGACATTGGCCAGCAGCGGGATATCGAAGCCATGCACCTGCCAGTCGTCGGGATAAAGTTCAACACCGGCATGCTTGGCCATGGCCGCCAGATGCGGCTGTGCATTGGTCGAGCCGCCGATCGCCGAATTGGTACGGATGGCATTGAGGAACGCCGCCCGCGTCAGGATATCCGACGGCTTCAGGTCCTCGAACACGATCTCGACGGCCCGCCGCCCGGTGCGGTAGGCCATCTGGCCGCGCTCGCGATAAGCAGCCGGAATGGCGCCGCACCCGGTCAGCGACAGGCCGAGCGCTTCGGCCAGCGCATTCATCGTCGAAGCGGTGCCCATCGTGTTGCAGTGGCCGACGGAAGGAGCCGAATCGAGCGCCGCCTGCAGAAACTCCTCCCGGTCGATTTCGCCTGCCGCATATTTCCGCCGCATCCGCCAGATCACCGTGCCGGAGCCCGCCAGTTCCCCCTCGTGCCAGCCGTCGAGCATCGGCCCGCCGGAGAGCACGATCGCCGGAATATCGACCGTCGACGCAGCCATGATCGCCGAAGGCGTGGTCTTGTCGCAGCCGGTGGTCAGCACCACACCATCGAGCGGGTAGCCGTAGAGGATTTCGACGAGACCGAGATAGGCGAGATTGCGGTCGAGTCCGGCCGTCGGGCGCTTGCAGTTCTCGAAGATCGGATGTGTCGGAAATTCGATCGGAATGCCGCCGGCATCTCGAATGCCGTCGCGCACGCGCTTGGCGAGTTCGATATGCACGCGATTGCAGGGCGTAAGATCGCTGCCGCTCTGGGCAATCCCGATGACCGGCTTGCCGGAGCGTAGCTCTTCCGGCGTGATGCCGTAATTCATGAAACGCTCGAGGTAGAGCGCTGCCATATCGATATGATCGGGATTGTCGAACCAATCCTGCGAACGCAGGCGGCGTGTCTTCGTTTGGCTGTCCGTCATTACCATCCTCCCGATCGGCCACACTTCTCTTCGAAGTCGAGAAGCGGGGGCCTTCCGCCCGTACCACCATCTTCCGCAAGCGCTCCGGCCTTCGGCGTTGCGTATCCAGATGGCGGAGGTAAGGCCGCGCCGCTCCTCCCAGCTGCTATCCGTCTTTGATAGTCTCCTCGGCCATGGTTGCAACCGTTTTGATGCACGTAAAGCATTTTTGTCGGATGGCCGAAAAACGATACGGGCGAGAACCGAAGTTCCCGCCCGATTTACTCGACAAAGGAAGGTTGAATTGCGTTATTCGGCAGCGAGCCGGATGACTTCGGCCTCTTCCTCCTTGTGCTCGTCCGGCTTGTGCTGGACGAGCGGACGGTTGCCCGTCATCCGGCGCAACAGCACGTAGAAGACAGGCGTCATGAAGATGCCGAACAACGTCACGCCGATCATGCCGGAGAAGACCGCGACACCCATGGCTGCACGCATTTCCGCACCGGCGCCTGTGGAGACGACGAGCGGCACGACGCCCATGATGAAGGCCATGGAGGTCATGAGGATCGGGCGAAGGCGCAGACGGCTGGCCTCGACCGCTGCCTCGCGCGGCGTTCTGCCTTCGAACTCCAGTTCGCGGGCGAATTCGACGATGAGGATCGCGTTCTTCGCCGAGAGGCCGACAAGGACGACTAGGCCGATCTGAGTGAAGATGTTGTTGTCTCCACCGGTGAGCCAGACGCCCGTCAAGGCCGCCAGCACGCCCATCGGCACGATCATGATGATCGCAAGCGGCAGCGTCAAGCTTTCATACTGGGCGGCGAGCACCAGGAAGACGAGCAGCAGCGCCAGCGGGAAGACCACCACGCTCGAATTGCCGGCCAGGATCTGCTGATAGGTCAAATCCGTCCATTCGAAGTCGATGCCGGCAGGCAGGGTCTCGCGAAGGATCTTCTCGATTGCCGCCTGGGCCTGGCCGGAGGAGAAGCCCGGCGCCGGACCGCCGTTGATATCGGCGGCAAGGAAGCCGTTGTAACGGTTGGCGCGTTCCGGACCGGTGCTTGGCTCGACCTTCAACAGGGCAGAAAGCGGGATCATCTCACCCGATGCCGAACGGACCTTCAACTGGCCGATATCTTCCGGCTGGGCGCGGAATTTCGCATCGGCCTGCACACGGACGCTGTAGGTGCGGCCGAAGGCGTTGAAGTCGTTCACATAGAGCGAACCGAGATAGATCTGCAGCGTCTGGAAGACGTCGGTGACGGAAACTCCGAGCTGCTCGGCCTTGGCGCGGTCGAGATCGGCATAGAGCTGCGGCACGTTGATCTGGAAGCTGGAGAACAGCCCGGCAAGTTCGGGCGTCTGATAGGCCTTGGCAAGCACCGCCTTGGTCGCCTCGTCGAGCGCCTGGTTGCCGAGACCGGCGCGATCCTCGATCTGCAGCTTGAAACCGCCCGTCGTGCCGAGACCGTTGACCGGCGGCGGCGGGAACATGGCGATGAAGGCGTCCTGGATGGCGCCGAACTTTTGGTTCAGCGTCATGGCGATGGCGCCGCCCGAGAGATCGGGCGTCTTGCGCTCCTCGAAGTCCTTCAGCGTCACGAAGACGATGCCGGCATTCGAAGAATTGGTGAAGCCGTTGATCGACAGGCCCGGAAAGGCGATCGCATTGGCAACGCCCGGCTGGGCGAGAGCAATGTCGGTCATCCGTTTGATCACATCTTCGGTGCGGTCGAGGCTGGCGGCATCCGGCAGCTGGGCAAAGCCGATCAGATACTGCTTGTCCTGCGACGGCACGAAGCCGCCCGGGACAGTGGTGAACATGCTGTAGGTCGCGCCGACCAGCGCCAGATAGACCACCATGACGATGCTCTTGCGCGACACCAGCCCGCCCACACCCTTGCCGTAGGCATTCGAACCGGCGCCGAAGACACGGTTGAAGCCGCGGAAGAACCAGCCGAAAATGGCGTCCATGAACCGCGTCAGCCAATCCTTCGGCGCATGGTGACCCTTCAAGAGAAGGGCTGCGAGCGCCGGAGAAAGGGTGAGCGAGTTGAAGGCGGAGATGACGGTCGAGATCGCGATCGTCAGCGCGAACTGGCGATAGAACTGACCCGACAGGCCGGAGATGAAGGCGAGCGGCACGAAGACCGCGACAAGGACCAGCGCGATCGCCACTATCGGGCCGGAGACCTCCTTCATCGCCTTGTAGGTGGCCGCCCGCGGCGACAGCCCATGCTCGATATTGCGTTCGACGTTTTCGACCACGACGATCGCGTCGTCGACGACGATGCCGATCGCCAGCACCAGACCAAACAGACTAAGCGCGTTGATCGAGAAGCCGAAGACATACATGACCGCGAAGGTGCCGATGATCGAGACCGGAACCGCGATCAGCGGAATGATCGAGGCGCGCCATGTCTGCAGGAACAGGATGACGACAAGGACGACGAGCGCGACAGCTTCGAGCAGCGTATCGATGACCTTCTCGATCGAGGCGCGCACGAATTTCGTCGTATCGTAGACGATCTCGTATTTGACGCCGTCAGGCATGGCCAGCTGCAGCTGGTCCATGGTCGCGCGCACATTGTCGGCGATCTCGATCGCGTTCGAACCGGGCGCCTGAAGAACGGCGACGGCAACAGCCGGCTTGCCGTCGAGCAGCGAGCGCAGCGTATAGTCGGCGGCGCCGAGCTCGATGCGGGCGATATCGCGAAGGCGGGTGATCTCGCCGTTGGCGCCCGTCTTCACGATGATGTTGCCGAACTCTTCGGGCGTGCGCAGACGGCCCTGAGCATTGACGTTGAGCTGAAGATCGACGCCCGGCTGGCTGGGCGACGCGCCGATGATGCCGGCGGCGGCCTGGACGTTCTGCGAGCTGATGGCGTTGCTGATATCGCTGGCGGCGAGATCATGCTCGGCGGCCTTCTGCGGATCGATCCAGACGCGCATCGAATAGTCGCCGGCCCCGAAAACCTGCACCTGGCCGACGCCCGGAATGCGGGCGAGCCGGTCCTTGACGTTGAGGGTCGCGTAGTTGCGCAGATAGGTGATGTCGTGACTGTTTCCGTCGGAGACGAGGTTGACGACCATGATGAAGTCGGGCGAGCTCTTGACCGTGGTGATGCCCAGCGCGCGGACTTCCGCCGGCAGGCGCGGCTCGGCTTGCGAAACGCGGTTCTGTACGAGCTGCTGCGCCTTGTCGGGATCGGTGCCGAGCTTGAAGGTGACGGTCACGTTGAGCACGCCGTCCGACGTCGCCTGGCTCGACATGTAGAGCATGTCCTCGACGCCATTGATCTGCTCTTCGAGCGGTGTCGCCACCGTTTCGGCAATGACGCTCGGATTGGCGCCGGGATAGGTGGCGCGCACGACGACCGACGGCGGCACGACGTTGGGATATTCGGAAATCGGCAGCGCCCTCAGGCCGATCAGACCGGCGACCACGATGAGGACCGAAAGGACGCCGGCAAAAACCGGGCGGTCGACAAAGAATCTGGAGATGTTCATATCAAAGCCCTCTCCGGGGTGAACATGGATGCGAAGTCCCTCTCCGGCGGCTGGGAGCCGCCGGCGGGTGAAATCAATTCGGCTATTGACCTTCCCCCACAGGGAAAGGCGCAAATTACTGAGCGGTCGCGACCTTCTCTTCCATCTGCGGAATGACGACGGCGCCAGGACGAATGCGCTGCAGACCGTTGACGACGATCTTCTCGCCGGCGCTCAGGCCGCTTTCGACCACCCGCTGACCGTCAGACAGCGTGCCGAGCTGGACCTGCCGGTAGGCGACCTTGTTCTCGCCGTCGACGATGAAGACGAACTTCTTGTCCTGGTCGGTGCCGACAGCACGGTCGCTGATGACGATCTTGTTCTCAGCCTTCGGCTGGCCCATGCGCACCCGCACGAACTGGCCGGGGATCAGACGCCCGCCCGGATTGTCGAAGACGGCGCGCACGCTGATCGTGCCGCTTGATGCATCGACCTCATTGTCGATCAGTTGCAGCTTGCCCTTGATCGGGGTGCCATCATCCGCGAGCGTGCCGATTTCGACCGGGATCTGTTCGACCGGCGGCAGGGCGCCGTCCGTCTGCGGCAGCTGGGCAAGGGCGCGCGTCACCATTTCCTCGCTGGCATTGAAGCTCGCATAGATCGGATCGACCGAAACCAGCGTCGTCAGTTCAGGCGAAGCCGAGCCGGCCGCAACCAGGTTGCCCGTGGTCACCTCGATCTTGCCGATGCGGCCCGAAACCGGCGCCCGCACCTCAGTGTAATCGAGATCGAGCTGAGCCGACTGCAGAGCGGCCTGCGCCGAACGCAGCCCCGCCTGCGCCTCGGCCAGCGCGCTTTGACGCTGATCGAGATCGCTCTGGGAGATGGTGCGGTTGTCGGAAAGCCTGCGGCCGCGATCGAGCTCGGTCTGCGCCAGGCTGACCTTGGCTTCAGCCGAAGCGACCTGGCCCTGCGCCTGCGCCACGCTCGCCTGGTAAGGAGCCGGGTCGATGGTGAACAGCAGGTCGCCCTGCTTGACCAGCGCACCTTCACGGAAGGCCACCGACAGGATGGCGCCGGCGACGCGGGAACGAACCTGGACACGGTCGACGGCTTCGAGGCGGCCGGAGAAATTTTCCCATGCCGTTACGTCGCGCGCCGCGACGACGGCAACCGTCACCGGCACGGCGGGAGGCTGCGCCGGCGCGGAAGCGGCCGTGGCGGTCGTGCTCATCGGCAGTTCGAAAAACAATGCAGCGCCGGAAACCGACGCAATAAGACCCATGCCGGCGCCCACCAGGGCCCAGCGCTTGCTTCTGGACGTCATCAGTACTCTCCTTACGGCCCCAAGCCGCTCAAATATCAGATCTTCTTCAATGCAATTGCGGTTGGACGCTTACGTCCTGAAGGAAACTTCCGAAGTGGCGGCTGACGTGTTCCTGCCAATCGGGCGCTTCCCCGGATTTCCCACCATAAATCGAGGGCCAGCCCGTCCCGGCGGGAAGGACATGCTGGCGCACACCGACGCCGGCCTTCTTCAGGCGGGCACCGTAACCAATTGTTTCGTCGTGCAGAGGATCGTCCTCGGCGGTGAAGATCAGCGCAGGGGCGACGCCTGAAAGACGCGAACAGAGGCAAGGTGCCGCGTAAGGGTGGCAACCGCCGCCGCTTAAGTAATGGCTCCAGCCCTCAGTCCAGCGTTGCCGCATGCCGATGGCTTCCGCTTTGCGGATAGAGGAGGTGCCCATGAAGGGATCAAGCAATGGCGAAATCAGCACCTGGCCGTCGAGCGCGTCGGGCAGCTGGTCGCGCGCTTTCAGCGCCACACCGGCGGCGACATTGCCGCCTGCCTCCTCACCGGCAACGAATAACAGCGACTTGCGGTCGCCAAGACCGGCAGCGCGCTTGTTGGCGAGATAGGTAAAAACGGAAAAGGAAACTTCCAACACTTGCGGAAACAGGTTGCCGGACAGGCTGCTGTAATCGACGGCGGCGACGATGGCGCCTGATTTGGCGAGGCTGATCGCCACCGGCCGGTCGACATTTGTCTCCCGATCTAGAAACGCGCCGCCATGCAGGTAAAGCACGATCGGCGGCCCTTTGCCGTAATCGGCGCCCTGGTAGATGCGTGCGGAAACGGGGCCGATGGCCACCTTGTCCAGCATCATATCTTTCCATTCCACCGTCATGGTTCCGGCCTTTGTACGCATCGCCACTGACAGACAACGCTGTCGCTTGCATTTTGTACAAAAAAGATATTGTTATTCAGAACAGGGAATAAGAAGTGATATCGCGATTACACTGTTCCAATTCTCGAATAATGGTGCAACGCAAACTGCGGACTTGAAACCGATGGATCAGCTTTCGGCAATGCGTGTCTTCATCCGCGTGGTGGAGACGGGCAATTTCACCCGCGCCGCCGACATGCTCGCCATGCCCAAGGCGACGGTGACCAATCTTATCCAGGGCCTGGAGGCGCATCTGCGCACCAAGCTTCTGAACCGTACCACGCGCCGGGTGATGGTGACCACGGACGGCGCGCTTTATTACGAACGCGCCGCGCAGCTTATCTCCGAACTGGAGGAACTCGACGGCAGCCTCTCCAATTCGCAGAGCCTGCCGAGCGGGCGGCTGCGCGTCGAGATGAGCGGCGCCTTTGCTGATGCGATCGTCGTCCCGGCGCTGTGCGACTTTTATCAGCGCTATCCCGATATCCGTCTGGACCTCGGCGTCAGCGACCGCACGGTGGATTATCTGGTCGAAAATGTCGATTGCGCGCTGCGGGCCGGCACGCCCACCGACCAGTCGCTGATCGCCCGGCGCGTCTCGGAGATGGAGCTCATCACCTGCGCTTCGCCAAGTTACATCCAGAAATTCGGCATGCCCGAACGCCCTGAAGATCTGGAGGCCGCACACTACTCGGTCAATTATTTCCGCGCTCAGAACAACCGGACGCTGCCCTTCGAATTTCGCAGGGACAACGAGACGATCGAGACCAACCCGCGCTACATCGCCTCCGTCAACGACAGCCGCACCTATCTGACCGCGGCACTGACGGGGCTTGGCGTCGCGCAGGTGCCGACCTTCATGGTGCGCGAACCGATGCGGCGGGGCGAACTCGTCCGCGTGCTGCCGGAATGGCGCCGCGATCCGATCCCGCTCTATGTCGTCTATCCGCCGAACCGTCACCTCAGCAACAAGGTCCGCGTCTTCGTCGACTGGCTGGTGAAGCTTCTGGTCGAGGCCAGGCTGAACGACTATTGAGCGGCAAAACAGATACGGCCCGGAAGGCAGGGGAACCTTCGACGGGCCGCAATATTTTGAACATCGGGCCTGTCGCGCCGCAGAGCGGCGCGGCAGGCTCTGGAGGTTCGGAAGAGAGCGTCAGGGAACTCCACTCTCTCGCGATAAATCCGTTATAAGCACTCTCCATAAAATTGTAAGAGGAAAAACTCACAAGCGCCGTTCACATAATCGCGATGAGGTCGGCCTGGTCAGACCATGCCGCCATTGGCGCGCAGCGTCTGGCCATTGATCCAGCCGCCGTCCGGGCCGGCGAGGAAGGCGACTGACGAGGCGATGTCCTCGGGCGTGGCGAGGCGCTCCAGCGGGTTCATCTTCGCCATGCGGACGACGAGTTCTTGCGATTTGCCGTCGAGAAAAAGATCGGTGGCGACAGGACCGGGCGCAATCGCATTGACGGTAATATTGCGGCCGCGCATTTCCTTGGCCATGATCGCCGTTAGCGTCTCGACGGCCGCCTTGGTCGCGGCGTAGACGCCGTAGGTTTCAAGCTTCAGCCCGACGACCGAAGTCGAGAAATTGATGACCCGGCCGCCGTCGCGCAAACGCTTGGCCGCTTCCCTCAGCGTGTTGAAGGTGCCCTTGAGATTGACATCGATCTGCCGGTCGAAGTTCTCATCGTCAGCCTCGGCGAGCGACGAGAGCATCATGATGCCGGCATTGTTGACGAGCACGTCGATGCCACCGAAAGCGGCTTCCGCGGCATCGAACATGCGGCGCACGGCGTCCGCATCGCTGACATCGGCTTTCGCGGTCAGCGCCTCGCCGCCGGCCAGCTCGATCTCCCGGGCCAGTTCTTCGGCCGGCACGGCATTGCCTGAATAGTTGATGACGACGATGAAACCGTCTCTGGCGAGGCGCCTGGCAACCGCCGCGCCGATACCGCGCGAAGCGCCGGTAACCAGTGCGACCTTGCTGCTTTGGTTGGAAGCCATTGTTCTTCTCCTTCGTCTGCGCCGCAGCGGGTTTTCGATGGAAAGAAGATGCGCCTTTTGCCAGTGCGGATAATCGTGCATTCTTCGGCATCATTATCCGTGAAAGGCGAACAAACAGATGGACAGGTTCGATGCCATGCGTGTGTTCTGCCGCGTCGTTGAGCGCCGCAGCTTCACCCTTGCCGCGGAAGACACCGGCCTTCCGCGCTCGACCGTAACCGATGCGGTCAAGCAGCTCGAGGCCCGCCTCGGAGTGCGCCTGCTCCAGCGCACCACGCGCCATGTCAGACCGACGCTCGACGGCGAGGCCTATTACCAACGCTGCCTGTCGATCCTCGCCGACATCGAGGACGCCGAAGGCGCTTTTGCCGGCGCCAGACCGAAGGGACTGCTGCGCGTCGATGTGCACGGCACGCTGGCTCGGCATTTCGTGCTGCCGAGCCTGCCTTCCTTTCTCGAGACCTATCCGGAGATCGAGTTCTATATGAGCGAGGGCGATCGGCTGGTCGATCTGGTGCGCGAAGGCATCGATTGCGTGCTGCGCGTCGGTACGCCCGGGGATAGCGATATGGTCGCCCGGCGCGTCGCCATGCTCGACGAGATCACCCTCGCCTCTCCGGCCTATATCGCCGCACATGGCCTGCCGCAGCATCCGGACCGGCTAACCGGCCACCGCATGGTCGGCTTCCGCTCCAGCAGCACCGGCACTCTGCTGCCGCTCGAATTCATCGTCGACGGCGCAGTGCGCAACGTCACCATTCCCGCGACCGTCGCCGTCAACGCCGCCGAAAGCTATGTTTCCGCGGCAAGGATGGGCCTCGGCCTGATCCAGATCCCGCGCTATCACGCTGAAAGAGATCTCACTGAGGGAAGGCTGGTTCGTGTGCTCGAGGATTTTCCGCTGACCCCGACGCCGGTATCCCTGCTCTATCCCCGCAACCGCCAGCTTTCACCGCGCGTGCGCGTCTTCATCGACTGGCTGGTGAAGGTCTTCGCTCGACAAAATTCGGAAAGCGGGCATAACTAAAACACGCCTTGCTAATGTAGGCGCTTTTGGGGGAGCCATGGCACTCAGCGACATCACTGTCTACCAGACGGAAGACGGCTTCGTCGTCGAATTCGGTGGCGAGGGCGAAGACAGCATTGCCGTGACGCTGCGCAGCACGCCCGAGCTGACCTCGGAAAATGCCGTTTCGCGCGCCAAGGCCCTGGTTGCGACAGCGATTGAACCCGTCCATGGCGACGGCCCGCGCAGCAAGGATGCCAACGTGCTCGAAGAGGAACTGGAGGAAGGCCTCGAGGATTCTTTTCCGGCAAGCGACCCGGTTTCGGTCACCGTCACATCGATCCCGATGCGCGATCCGAAACCCGGCCGGTAACACCCGCTTGCCACGTCAAGCCCTTTGGGGGTGACGCCAAGCGCGCCGAATGGTATCTGCCTCGGCCATGACCGATGGTGGAATGACAAGCGGCGCGATCGGCGCCGGCGCGCTTGCCGGCGAAAGTCTCAGGGTGTTTTTCGAGCGCGACGCAATCGCCGTTGCCCGGGATCTGCTCGGCTGCCATCTCTCAGTCGACGGCGTAGGCGGCCGCATCACCGAGACGGAAGCCTATTTCCCCGATGACGAGGCCTCGCACAGTTTTCGCGGGCCGACCAAGCGCAACGGCGCCATGTATGGCCGCCCCGGCAATGCCTACATCTACCGCATTTACGGCATGTATTGGTGCCTGAACTTCGTCTGCCATCCGGGTTCGGCCGTGCTGATCCGGGCGCTCGAGCCGGAAACGGGAATTCCTTTGATGATGGAGCGGCGCGGCACCGATATGCTGACGGCGCTCTGCAGCGGCCCCGGCAAGCTCTGCTTGGCGCTCGGCATCGACATTCAGATCAACGACAGGCTGCTCGACCGCCCACCCTATGCACTGACGCCCTCCGCGCCGGTGCCGATCGTTTCGGGAAAGCGCATCGGTATCACCAAAAATGCCGACGTGCCATGGCGCTTCGGCATCCAGGGGTCGCGTTATCTCAGCAAACCGTTTCGCTGACTATTCCATCACGGCACTGTGGTCGACGGCGGCCGCGGCCTTCGGCCTACGCAGCAGCAGCACGAGCGGAATGACCGCGAGCGACATCAGCATCAACAGCTTGAAATCGTCCATATAGGCGATGATCGTCGATTGCAGCGTGATGATCTCGTTGAGCGAGGCGCGTCCGGCTGCCGTCACGGGACTGAGCCCCTGTGCCGCCACCGCGTTGAAGGCGTGGTTGAACGGCGTCACATAGGCAGCGATCGATTCATGATTGCTCTGCGTATTCTCGACGATCAGCGCCGAGACGATCGAGATGCCCACAGACGAGCCGATATTGCGCGACAGATTGTAGAGGCCGGTGCCGTCGCCGCGCATATGGGCGGGCAGCGTGGCGAAAGCGATCGTCGTCAGCGGCACGAACAGGAAGCCGAGACCGGCGCCCTGGATAAAGCCGACCGAGATGATCGTCCATTGCGAGACGTCGGGCGTCCAGCCGGTCATATCGTACATCGCCCAGGCGGTCAGGCCGAGGCCGAGCACCAGCAGCCAGCGTGTATCGACCTTGCCGATCAGCCGCCCGACGATGAACATGCAGAGCATGGTGCCGAGCCCGCGCGGCCCCATGACGATGCCGGCGGTAATGACGGGATAGCCCATCAGCGTCTGCAGATAGGGTGTCATCAACGCCAGCGAGGCGAGATAAGTGATGCCGATAACGAAGATGAAGATCATGCTGATCGAAAAATTCTGATCGAGGAACAGCTTCGGATTGACGAAGGATTTCTCCGCCGTCAGCGTGTGCACCAGAAGCAGATAGAAGGCCGAAGCGCAGATAATCGCTTCGAGCATGATCTCGCCTGAGGAGAACCAGTCGAGCTGCTCACCGCGGTCGAGGAAGAGCTGCAGCGAGGCAATGAACAGGCTCATCATCCCGAAGCCGAACCAGTCAAGCTTCGCGAGCGCATCCCTCTTCGTTTCCGAAACGAATACGACGATCCCGGCAAAGGCGAGCGCGCCGATCGGCACGTTGATGTAGAACACCCAGCGCCAGCTGATATTCTCGGTCAGCCAGCCGCCAATGACAGGCCCCAGCACCGGCCCGACCATGACCGAGACGCCAAAGAGCGCCATGGCCGAACCGCGCTCCTCGACCGTGTAGATGTCGAGCAGGATGCCCTGGGATAGCGGCACCAGCGATGCGCCGAACAGACCCTGCAGCAGGCGAAAGGCGACGATCTGGTTCAGCGATTGCGCCAGGCCGCAGAGCACCGAGGCGCCGACGAAGCCGGATATGGCGACGAGCAGCACGCGCTTGCGGCCGAACTTGGCGGCAAGGAAACCGGAGGGCGGCGTCATGATTGCCGCCGCGACGATGTAGGACGTCAGCACCCAGTTGATCTGGTCGGCCGACGCCGACACGCTGCCCTGAATATAGGGCAGCGCCACATTGGCAATCGTCGTATCCAGCGCCTGCATGATGACGGCGAGGATGACGCAGGCGGTGATCGCACCGCGATTGGCAACAGGGGTCGCCGAAGACGCGGGAGAGCTACTCATCATCCTTGCCCTGAGACCGGCCCAGAAGCTTGTTGACGAAGTCGGGCAGGCCGCGGGCATGACCGGTTTCGACGTCGACGACCGTGCTCATGCCGACGCGAAGCGGCGGCTTGCCTTGCGTATCCTCGATGCTGACGCGCATCGGAATGCGCTGGACGACCTTCACCCAGTTGCCGGTGGTGTTCTGGGCCGGCAGCAGCGCGAAGCTGGAGCCGGAGGCCGGGCTGATGCTCTCGACCTTGCCCTTCCACGTCACGCCGGGATAGGTGTCGACGTAGATCTCCGCCGTCTGGCCGGGTTTGACGTAGGTCAGCTCGGTTTCCTTCGGGCTGGCGGCGATCCACAGATGGTCGGTCGCGACAAGCGAGAAGGCCTGCTGCGAAGCCTGCAGGTAGGAGCCGACCTGCAAGGCGTTGACATTGGTGACGATGCCGTCGAACGGCGCCTTGACGACGCTGTGGTCGAGTTCGCGCTGGGCATTGTCGACATTCGACTTGGCCTGCAGGTAGAGCGGGTTCTCCTCGATCGGCTGGTCGGCCGATCCGCCGAGCTGGGCAAGCGTCGTTGCGGCCTCCGCCTTGGCGACGGTCACCTTCTGTTGCGCGGCCTCGAGATTGTGCTTGGCCTCGTCATAGGCCGATTGCGTCGCGCTGCCGTTGTTGACGAGGTTCTGCTGCCGGTCGAACTGCTCCTGATAATAAGGCAGGTCGGCCTGCGCCTGGGTGATCTCAGCCAGCGACTGCTGATAGCTGGCCTTGAGGTTCATGATCTGGTTGCGCTGCACGCCGAGCTGCGCCTTGGCGCCGTCGAGCGCGATCTTGAAGGAATCGGCCCTCAGGCTGAAGAGCACCTGCCCCGCCTTGACCGCCTCGTTCTCGCGCACGTTGATCTCGTTGACGATGCCCGAGACATCGGTGGTGACGCCGACCATATCGGCCTGGATATAGGCGTTGTCGGTCGACATCACCTGGCCGCCATTGACGTAATAATAACCGCCGGCGACGAGCGCCGCCGGCAGCAGCGCGAACAGGATAGGCCGCGTGAGACTGCGCCGGCGGCGGACCTTGTTGCCGCCAGGCGCAGCCACGGCGGCAGCCGGCGCTGAACTGGATGAAGGCGCTTCGGCTACCGTTTCCTGCTGTTTGATTTGGTTTTCTTCAGATGTCTTGGCATCGGCGTCGGCGACGACGCGGAAGTTGGATTGATCAGCCATCGTTCATCTCATTCTCTTCAACCGGTGTTCGGCAAGCCTGCACCAGGTTCGTCTTCATAACGGATAGTATCTGGTAGAGCTGCTCGCGTTGCTCGGCGGAAACGCCTTCCAGCGCCTCGGCTCGGGTTACATCGCCGAGTTCGCGCATTTCGGCGAGCAACGGATGCGCCTCCTCGCGCATGTAGAGCAGCCAGATGCGCCGGTCGGTCGGATGCTGGCGGCGCTCGATCAGCCCGCGTTCGGCAAGCTTGTCGAGGATGCGCACCAAAGTGATCGGCTCGACCTCGAGGATTTCGGCAAGGCCGCTCTGATGGATACCTTCATTGTTCGAGAGATAGGCAAGTGTCTGCCACTGCGAACGCGTCAGCCCGAGGCACTTCGCGCGTTGCTCGAACCGCTTGCGCAGCAGCCGTGCGACGTCGTGGAGAAGGAAACCGAGAGTGGGCGTGGTGTTCATTGGAACCTTTGCCGGCTATTTATAAGCATACTTATGATATGGGTATTTATATTCCGAGCGAGTGCACTGCACAAGAGCAGCGTCGACAGATTCAGGGCCGCGGTCGAAATGCCGCAGCCGCGGGGGGCAAACCATACCTTCTTTGCCGGTTGCAGCGCACGTACGGTGGCCGCAGGGCAGTTTCGGCCCTAGTTCCTGAAGAACTTCGCCTCCATGAGGTGCGCAGGAGGGCTCGATGGCGTTCTTCGAAAGCATGCTGACGCTGCTCCTTGTGGCGATCGTCTTCCTGCAATTCTCCAGGAGATTCCGGATCCCCTATCCCACAATGCTCTCGCTCGCCGGCGTCATCGTCGCCGCCGTGCCCTGGGCACCCGAGATTGCAATCGATCCCGACCTTGCACTGGCGCTGCTGGTCGCGCCCGTGCTTTTCGACGCCGCCTACGATCTGCCGCCGCGGACATTGCGCCGCAACTGGATGCCGCTCCTCTCGCTCGCCGCCATCGCCGTGGTGCTGACAGCTGCCGCCGTCGCCGTCGTCGGGGTGACGATGGCCGGGCTGCCGATTGCCGCGGCTGTCGCGCTCGGCGCTATCGTCGCGCCGCCGGATGCGGCCGCCGCGACCGCCATGCTCGACCGCTTCGCGCTGCCGCGCCAGACCTATGTCGTCCTGAAGGGCGAGAGCCTTCTCAACGATGCCGTGGCACTCCTGATCTTCAGCGCCGCCGTTACCGCTGCCGCAAGCCCGACCTTCTTCACCGGCGCTCTGGCGGAACTGGCTCTGGCTGTGCCGGGCGGCCTCATCCTCGGTTATCTCCTCGGCCGGCTCTACATGGTCGTCGGGTTGAAGCTCGCCGGCACTCTCGGCGGCACTCTGCTGGAGTTCGTCGCGACCTTCGGCACCTGGATCATCGCCGAGCGGCTGCACCTGTCGGCGATTCTGGCGATCGTCGTATACGCGATGGTGATCGCCCGCTACATGCCGGAACGGCAGACGGCCCGCCACCGCATCCACTCCTACTCCGTCTGGGAGGCTGCCGTCTTTCTGCTCAATGTGCTCGCGTTTCTGCTGATGGGCCTGCAGGCCCGGCAGATCGTGCTTGATCTTGATCCCGGCCGCCTGAATTTCGCGGTCACCTTCGCTGCCGCAATCTTTGCCACCGTCATCGCGGTGCGCCTGGCCTGGGTGCTCTTCTATAACCGGGCGATCAATTTTCTCGCGGCGCGCGGACGCGCGAAACAGGCGGCCCCGACGTTCGCGACCAGCCTGCTTGCCGGCTGGTGCGGCATGCGCGGCCTCGTCACACTGGCGACCGCCCTCGCCCTGCCTATCGATTTTCCCGATCGCGACATCATCCTGCTCAGCGCGCTCGCCGTCGTCCTCGGCACCCTGATTGTGCAGGGTCTGACGCTCGGATCGCTGATCCGTTTCCTGAATTTCGAACCGGATACGTCTCTTGACCGCGATCTCGCCAGAGCCCGCGTGGCGTTGATCGATGCAGCACTTGCCGAGCTTGCTGGCGGCGAGGACGAATCCACCCGCATCCTGCGCGACGTCTACACCTCGGAGCGCAAGATCGCCGCGGATGGGAAACATCCACGCGAGGTCAGCAAGCTCGACAAACAGCGCCGCAACGTCATCGTCGCAAAACGCGCCAAGCTTGCGGCGATGCGCCGCGCCGGCGAGATCGACGACGATGTCTTTCACATGCTTGAACAGGAGCTTGACTGGGCCGAACTCGGCGCGCTGCCGCCCGGCAGGGACGAGATCGTCGAGAGCTGACACTGCCTATGAAGCTTTTATGGATTCAAAAACGCAGCCAATTGGCATTTGCAATTTTTCGCCCCTGCCGCTTATAGTCCGCTTCCAAAGGGTTACGATTTTTCTCATCTGCATTGCCTGCCGGCCTTCCTTGCGAGGGGATCAAACGCCGGAGAATTCCGGGGGCGTACGCCCCCGTTCAAGCAGCAAGACATGAACAGCATCACTTCATCTTAGGTTTGGCGGCAATAAACGGCCGCCGAGATTGGAGGACCGGCATGACTTTCGCGCTTCGACAGATGATGCTGTTTGGCAGCATGGCCGTGCTCATGCCGCTAGCGGCGCTTGCCCAAAACGCCCCACCGGCCCCACCCGTCACCGTTGCCAAGCCGGTCGTTCGCGACGTTGTCGACAGCGACGAGTTCATCGGCCGCTTCCAACCGGTCGACGAAGTCTCCGTTCGCTCGCGCGTCGGCGGTTACCTGCAGGAAATCCATTTCCAGGACGGCGCGCTGGTCAAGCAGGGCGACTTGCTCTTCGTCATCGACCAGAGACCGTTCATAACGGCGCTCAACCAGGCAAAGGCGACGCTTGAGGCCTCCCAATCCACCCTGGTCTTTGCCGATGCGCAGTACAAGCGTGCGCAGTCGCTTGCCTCGAGCGGCAGTCAGTCGGCCCAGACGCTGGACGATCGCCGCCGCGAATTCGATTCGGCCGAGGCCAATGTCCGCGGCGCCCAGGCCGCAGCCGACCGTGCGTCGCTCGACATGGAATATACGGAAATCAAGGCGCCGCTGAGCGGCCGCATCGACCGCCGGCTGATTTCGGCCGGCAATCTCGTGCAGACCGACCAGACCGTGCTGACGACGATCGTTTCTCTCGACCCGATCGATTTCTATTTCGACGTCGATGAGCGCCGCCTGCTGAATTTTGCCGACACGGCCCGCAAACTGGGCAAGGATCTCCAGCAGGGCGGCGGCGGACTGGATGTGTCCGTCACGATATCGGATCCCAATGCCAAACCGTTCAAGGGAAAGCTCGATTTCGCCGAAAACCGGGTCGACAACCAGAGTGGCACGATTCGCCTGCGGGCCCGTTTCCCCAACCCTGATCTTGTCCTGCAGCCCGGCCTCTTCGGCCGCATACAGGTGGAAGCCTCCAACACCTACCAGGCCGTTCTTGTCCCCGACGAGGCAATCGGCTCGGATCAGAACGAGCGCGTCGTCTATGTCGTCGCCGACGACGGTACGGTTTCGAGCAAACCCGTGAGGCCTGGACCGCGGCTCTACGGCTACCGTGTGATACGCGAGGGTCTCGACGGCACCGAGATGATCATCGTCAACGGAGTCATCCGCGCCCGTCCCGGCTCGAAGATCACGCCTCAGATGACCGAACTGCCGAAGGAGCGGCAGGACACGGCGCCCGAAACCGCTGGCGCGGAGAGCGGACAATGAGATTCGCTCATTTTTTCGTGGACCGGCCGATCTTTGCGGCCGTGATTTCCATCGTTCTTCTCGTCGTCGGCGGCATCGCCTATACACAGCTGCCGGTATCGCAATATCCGGAGATCGCGCCGCCGACCATCGTCGTGCGCACCTCCTATCCGGGCGCCGATCCGCAGACGATCGCCGATACGGTTTCGACACCGCTCGAACAGCAGATCAACGGCGTCGAAGACATGCTCTACATGTCTTCTTACTCCAGCGCCGACGGCGCCATGTCGCTGACGATCACCTTCAAGCTCGGCACGGATCTCGACAAGGTCCAGGTGCTTGTCCAGAACCGCGTCTCCATCGCCCTGCCCCGTCTTCCCGAGGAAGTCCAGCGGCTTGGCGTGACAACCGACAAGAGTTCGCCGGATCTGATGATGGTCGTACACCTGCTGTCGCCGACCCATCGTTATGACCAGCTTTACGTCTCGAACTACGCCCGCAACCGCATCCGCGACGTTCTCGTTCGCCTCGATGGCGTCGGCGACGTGCAGCTTTTCGGCGAGCGCCAGTATTCGATGCGAATCTGGCTGGACCCGGAAAAGCTGTCTGCCTACGGCATGACATCCGATGACGTCGTCGCCGCCCTCAGAGACCAGAACGTCCAGGTGTCGGGCGGCAAGATCGGCGCGCCGCCGGTCACCGGCAAGAACGCGTTCGAATACACGGTGCGGACGGACGGACGTTTCTCCGACGTGCGCGAGTTCCGCTATGTCATTGTGAAATCGACGGAGAGCGGCCGGCTCGTGCAATTGCAGGACGTAGCGCGCATCGAGCTCGGCGCACAGGACTACGTCACCAACAGCTATCTCAATAACGACCCTGCGGTCGCACTCGGCATCTTCGCCCGACCGGGGACCAATGCCCTCGACACCGCTCATCAGGTCCAGGCGATCATGAAGGACCTGTCGCAGAATTTCCCGCAGGGCCTGGAATATCGCATCGTCTACGACACCACCGAATTCATCTCGGATTCGATCTCCGAAGTTTATCGAACCATCGCCGAGGCGGCGATCCTGGTGGCGATCGTCGTTCTCGTCTTCCTGCAATCCTGGCGCACCGCGATCATTCCGATCATTGCCATCCCGGTCTCGCTGATCGGCACCTTCGCCGTCCTGCTGGCGTTCGGCTTCTCGCTCAACATGCTCACTCTGTTCGGCTTGGTGTTGGCAATCGGCATCGTCGTCGACGACGCGATCGTCGTGGTGGAAAACGTCGAGCGCAATCTCGCCCGCGGCATGACGCCGAAACAGGCTTCCCATGTCACGATGGACGAGGTCGGAACCGCGGTCGTCGCCATCTCGCTGGTGTTGATCGCCGTCTTCGTGCCGACAGCCTTCATTCCAGGCATCTCCGGACAGTTCTACCGGCAGTTCGCAGTCACCATCGCCGTCACGACCGCGATATCAGCCTTGAACTCGCTGACGCTTTCGCCCGCCCTGGCAGCCATATTGCTCAAGCCCCATGACCACGAGACCAGGCGCGCCAACGTGGCCACACGCCTGGGCCGCAGCCTTGCGAATGGCTTCAATCGCGGATTTGACCGGATGAGTTCCGGTTATTCCTGGACCGTTCGGCATCTGGTCAGCAGTTGGGTAGGCTTGAGCGCCGCAATGGTCGCCTTCGTTTGCCTGCTGGGAGCAACCTGGTACATGGGTACGCGCGTTCCCTCGGGCTTTATCCCGACCATGGACCAGGGTTACGCGATCATCGTCATACAGCTTCCTGACGGCGCCTCGCTCGCGCGTACCGACGCCGTCGTCAAGCAGGTGGGCGATATCGCCCGTACCGTGCCGGGTGTCGGCAATGCGGTGCAATTTGCCGGCTTCAGCGGGGCGACATTCACCAACGCCTCGAATGCCGGCGTCGTCTTCGTCCCGTTCAAATCCTTCGCCGAACGCGAAGAAGGCGGAGACAACGCCAACAAGATCATCGGCGAGCTTTTCGGCAAGCTGCAAAGCATCCAGGAAGCCTTCATCATCGCCATACCGCCGCCGTCCGTGCGCGGTGTCGGCAATTCCGGCGGCTTCAAGATGCAGATTTCCGATCTTGAAAACGCGGATATGACGCGGGTGCTCGCCCTCGCCCGCCAGATGATGGGTGCGGCGGCGACGACGGAGGGGCTGACCGGCGTCTTTACGACATTCTCCGATGCAAGCCCGCAATATTTCCTGGCGATCGACCGCGACAAGGCGCGCTTCCTCAATGTGCCGATCCCCAACATCTTCAATGCGCTTTCGATCAACCTCGGCGTCGCTTATGTCAACGATTTCAATGCGTTCGGCCGCGTCTACCAGGTGCGCGCCCAGGCCGACCGGCAGTACCGCATGGATAGGGAAGATATCCTCGCCCTGAAGGTTCGATCGGCGACCGGCGCGCTGGTCCCGCTTGGAACCTTGATGGATATTCAGGATGCCAGCGGCCCGGCGCTCGTCCAACGCTACAATATGTATGTCTCGGTGCCGCTTCAGGGTAATCCGACGCCAGGCACGTCGACGGGCGACGCCATCAAGAAGATGGAAGCGCTGGCGGCGCAAATCCTGCCGCAGGGAACGACGTTCGAATGGACGGAACTCGCCTATCAGGAAACCCATACCGGCAACACCGCCATCTACATCTTCGCCCTGTCGGTGATCTTCGTCTTCCTGGCGCTGGCGGCGCAATATGAAAGCTGGGTCCTGCCGCTCGCGATCATCCTCATCGTACCGCTCGCGGTGCTCGCGGCGCTGATCGGGGTTTCGCTCCGAGGTATGGACAACAATGTCCTGACGCAGATCGGCCTGATCGTTCTGATCGGCCTTGCGGCCAAGAACGCCATTCTGATCGTCGAGTTCGCGAGACAAGCGGAAGAGGAAGGCAAGTCGCCGGTGGAGGCGGCCATCGAGGCCAGCCATCTCCGCCTGCGCCCGATCCTGATGACGGCATTCGCCTTCATCTTCGGTGTTCTGCCGCTTGCCATCGCCACCGGCCCCGGCGCCGAAATGCGGCAATCGCTCGGCACCGCGGTCTTCTCGGGCATGCTGGGCGTGACCATCTTCGGCCTGTTCCTGACGCCGGTTTTCTACGTCGTGCTGCGCGGCCGGCGTCGCAACCGCTCGGTCGAAAGGCCAGTCGAGGCCGTTCCGACCGAAAGGGAGACGGTCTGATCGGCGTGATGGCGGAGCCTTCCCGGTGGCATGATGTCAGGTAGAAAACAGATGCACTTGGCCCTGCCACAGGCGGGCAACGGTCAGCCTGCCGCTGCGAAAGGCGCGTGTGTCGAGATTGAGCCGTCTCGCGCGAATCTCCGGCTCGTCATTCGGCGTATGACCGTGGACGACGAGCTTCGGCAGCGGGATCCTGCTGTCGAGAAAACGGTGGCGGATGAGGACCAGATCCTCGTCGGTCTGCGCCTCGAGCGGCTGCGCCGGATCAATGCCGGCATGGACGAACAATACGCTCGGCGTGTCCAGCATGATCGGCATAGCCCGCATGAAATCGATATGCGTGTGCGGCAGCGAATGACGGAGGAAGGCGTCGAGCTGTGCGCCGGAGGGGAAGACCAGCGGCAGATGCTCCGGATCGAGCCCATAGGATTTCAGCGAGTGCGCCGCCCCGATCCGCATCCAGTCGTCATAGGAAAGCCAGCCGTCGATATAGTCGAGCATTGCGATCTCGTGGTTGCCTGCAAGGCAGATCCGATCGAAACCCTCCGGCGCCGGCTCCATGAGGTGAGCGATGACCTGTGCCGATTCCGGGCCGCGGTCGATATAGTCGCCGAGCGTCACGATCAGCTTGCGCCCCGGCAGCCGTGCCGCATCGCTTAAGATTGCCTGCTCTGCCTTCACGAGCAGATCGCGCCGGCCGTGAATGTCGCCAATGGCATAGGTTGGGATATCGGCAATATCCAGCGTCAGACGCGGTCTCGGCTGGCGTGCCATTTTCGAAACCTCGCTGCGGCGAGCAAGAGAGTCGCTCATCATGTTTCTCAATCAAGGAAGCCCCGGTTAACCATAAGTAGCGTCGAGGGCGAGGTGATCAAGTTGGTGAGAAAATTCGAAGCGTCGGTTTTTTCTAGAAAAACCGTTCTTATCATCCGGAGCGAAATCCCTCACTCCTGTTATCCCTCAGAGGAAAGAGTGATCGATGGGAACCGTATCGCAGTTTCATCACCGCCTGAGACCGCCAGCGCAGCGCATCGAAAGCGAAGAGGCGGCAATATCCACGGCCCGTGACCTCGCCGCCGCATTCCGGCGCGAGGCGAGCGAACGCGATATCAACCGCATTCTGCCGTTTGCCGAGCTCGACGCCCTGTCGATATCAGGACTGACCGCAATCACTGTTCCGCCCGACCATGAAGGGCTCGACGTGCCGAACGCCCTGCTGGCAGAAATCGTTGCGATCGTTGCAGAGGCCGATGCCTCGATCGGCGAGACCCTAGAAAATCATTTTTCCACGCTGGAAACACTCCGCGTTCAGACCGCCGAAGATCTGAAGGCATCACTCTTTGCCCGTGTGCTGCTCGGCGACCGCTTCGCGGCGGCCACGTTCGTTGACGGATCCGAACTGGTCGGCGAAGGCCTTGGCTATCGCCTGAGCGGCCGCACTCGGCAGGCGGCCGGAATTCTCTATGCCGACTGGATTGTCGCTGCGCACACACTTGCGCCCAACCGCCCGGTGACGCTGTACCTCACCCGTAGCGACGACGACCTGCAGGTGATCGATGATTGGGACGGCTTCGGCCAGCGTACCAATGGGTCGGCAACGGCGATCGCCGGCGCACTCCATGTTAATGCCGATGCCATCGCGCCGGCGCCTTCGTTTCGATATTCGACCGGCGTCTCGCTTGGCCTTTTGCTCAAGGCCGGGGTAAGCCTCGGTATCGCGCGTGCCGCCTGGGCCGACCTGATGACAGCGGTCGGCGATCACGCCGCCGTCCTCGCTCACATCGGCAAACACGCCGTCAGCATCGAAGCGACGGCGGCGGCCTTGGAACGGGCTGGCCGAAAACTCGACTTTGCCCAGGTCAATCCCGTGGAGGCGGCGATGGCGGATGCGCATTTTTCCGCTTCGGCGGCCGCGATCATAGCCGGCGAAGCGGCGCTCAGCACCGCCAACGCGCTGTTCGAACTCGCAGGCCAGACATCGGCCGCCATCGGGCTCAATCTCGATCGCCATTGGCGCAACGCCCGCATTCACGGCTTGTCGCTGCCGCTGGACCGATTGCTGCGTAGCGCAGGCGAATATGTGTCGCAGAAGATCGAAACCTGAACGATTGCAGCAGAGCGCCGCCGTTGTGCGGGGACGATATGAAAGGGAAGAGATCTCAGCTGGCGGCAGAGATCGGTAATTCCTCCGTCGCGCCCTCGACCTGTCCGCCCGCCGCAACGAATTGTTCGAGGGTCATATTGTCGAGAATGGCGGCGATCGCGTCCCGAACATCGGTCATCGAACGCCGCACCTGACAGGTTTCCGGATCGGCGCAGTCGTCGCAGGCCTCATAGGCCGTACGGCTGGCGCAGCGGATCGGCGCCAAGGGCCCGTCGAGCGTGCGGATGACATGGCCGATGCGGATTTCGGAGGCCGGCCGCGAGAGGGAATAACCGCCGCCGGGCCCCTTTTTCGAACGCAGAATGCCGACATTGCGCAGTTCCAAGAGGATCGTATCGAGGAATTTCTTCGGGATATTGTTGCGGGCGGCAACGTCATTGATGAAGGCGGTCTCGCCCGGCGGCAGCCGCGCCAGATCGACCAGCGCCTTCAGGCCATATTTTCCCTTTTTCGTCAGCATTTGTCTTTGCCCTGTCGAAAACGCAGTATTCACCCCGCCAATAGCAGGCAAATAGCGTCGAAAGCGTGAAGATACAACAAAATAGCTATTATTTATAGCTTATCTCGGCAACGTCCACAGAAGGCGCCGCCAATCTTCGGCCTGATGATCCGTCAGATCGTTTTCAACATGCCGCCGTCAACGAAATAGGTCGATCCGATGCAGTAGCTTGCTCGTTCCGAACTGAGGAAGACGAAGACATTCGCCAGTTCCTCCGGCGTGCCGAACCGTTTGGAGGCGGCATGCTCATTGGCGACGCTCTGCAGGTAGCCTTCCCAGTTGCCGCCGCTTTCGGCCGTCAGCTGCTTGGCGGTCTTGATCCAGTCCGGCGTCAGGATCAGGCCGGCATTGACGCAGTTGACGCGGATATTGTCCGGGATGAGCTCGGTCGAGAGCGTCTTCGAAAACATCATCAGCGCTGATTTACTGACATTGTAGATCGGCTCGTACCAGAGCGGCTGGACGGCGCAGATCGAGGCATTGTGCAGGATGACACCGCCGCCGCGCCTCTTCATCTGCGGCGCGATCCCGCGTGCAAGGCGCACGGCAGCCATCACATGCAGATCCCAATAAGCCTGCCACTTCTCGTCAGGCGCCTCCATCACCGTCTCGTTCGATCCGGTGCCGGCATTGTTGATGAGGATATCGGCGCCGCCCTTCTCTGCGGCCGCAGCAATGATCGCCTCCGTTCCCGCAACCGTCGCAACGTCGGCGGCAACCGCGGTGGCGCTGACACCGTATTTTCCGGCGATACGGGCAGCCTCCGCCTCCAACCGCTCACCGCCGCGCGCGGCGAGCACGAGGTTGGAGCCCTCGGCCGCCAGCCCTTCGGCGATCGCCAGCCCGATGCCGACCGACGCGCCTGTTATCACGGCGA
Organism: Rhizobium sp. H4; assembly: GCF_003013335.1. Lineage (NCBI taxonomy): Bacteria > Pseudomonadati > Pseudomonadota > Alphaproteobacteria > Hyphomicrobiales > Rhizobiaceae > Rhizobium > Rhizobium sp. H4. The sequence goes on along the minus strand of NZ_PSOW01000010.1, from coordinate 53,946 downwards.
TCTTTCCCTTCAATCCAAGATCCATATCTTCCTCCACAAGCGCCGGCGAGCCCCGTCCGATATGGCGAGTGTTCCGCCAATGAATCCGGGCGTCAAGCCTTGCGACAGACTCCGATCTGTCGCAGCCTGAGCTCCCACCTAGGAGGAGTTTTCATGCGACGTTATTCAGCCTGCATAGAATGGCTGTTTGCCGAAGGAGACGGCAGCTTTGCCGATCGCATCCGCCGCGCACGTGCCGGCGGCCTGACGGCGGTCGAATTCTGGCGCTGGAGCGACAAGGACCTGGATGCGATTGAGGCGGCGCTTGATGAAACCGGCCTTGCCCTCACCAGCCTTGTCGCCGAACCGATGATCGCGCTGACCGATGCGGCCAACCGGCAGTCCTGGCTGAAAGGCCTTGCCGAATCCGTCGCCGTTTCGAGACGCCTCGGCGCGCCGGTGCTGATCGCTCAGGCAGGCGACGATCTTCCGGGCGTCAGCCGCGAAGAACAGCGCCGGGCGCTCACCGAAACGCTGAAGGCCGGCGCCGATATCCTCAAGGGCAGCGGCGTGCGCCTCGGCGTCGAGCCGCTCAACATCCGCATCGACCATATAGGCTATTTCCTCGATTCCACCCACGAAGGCCTCGACATCGTCTCCGATGTCAGCCGTCCCGAGATCGGCATCGTCTACGACATCTACCATTCCGCCGTGATGGACGAACGCACCGAAGAGGTGCTCGACGGCCGCCTCGACCGCGTCTTCCACGTCCATGTCGCCGATCATCCCGGCCGCAACGAACCGGGTTCCGGCGGCATCGACCTCGCCCACCGCCTCAACTGGATCTTCGCCAACGGCTATGATGGCGCCGTCGGCCTCGAATACCGGCCGAGCAGGCCCGGCGCCGAAGCGGTCGAGGCCGCGATCGCGTCGCTTGGCGGCTAGACCGAGTCCGCGTCTTCGGCAAAGGGTTCAAGCTCCGGATCGAAATCGACGCCGACGACATTGTTGAAGATGGCTGTCGCCAGCATTATGCCGGCGAAGGCGACGAGATCGATGAGCACCTTGGTCTCGTAGCGCTCTTTCAGTCTCGTCCAGAGCTCGGCCGGAACGGCGTTGGAATCGACGACGATCGCCCTGCCGAATGCCTCGAGCAGTGCTTCCGTTTCCGAAAGCTCCAGCGCATTGGGGTCGAAACCCTTGTTGATCAGCGCCCGGCGAAAGAAGGTGATGGCGATCGTCGAACTCGCCGCTTTCGAGATCGCATGGGAGAAGATCCAGATTTCCCGGTCGCTGATCACAGGATCGAGTTCGGCCCGCAGCGTGAACCACTCGGCATAGATGCGATGGGCGACCGGCGAATGCAGGAGCGTCCGCTTCATGTTGGTCATGCGCCCGCGCATCCTTATTTCTTCATCATGCGCCGCGCGAACCTCTGGCGAAGCGGTGTCGTAATCGATCTGCGGGAGGTGGCTCATCAAGTGAACGCTTTCCTAGAAGATAAATCCGCTTGGCCGCCGGGCGGCGCCCACCTAGATTGTTTATATCGAAGGCGGAGGCAAGGCATGAGCGGCGACCACGAGCATTCTCACATCGACTGGCGGGAACATGGCGTCAAGGTCATTCCCGGCAATTCGCTCGATCCTAACACGGCGCAGACGCCGGGCATGAACCGCGCAACGGCGATCAACAATGCGCGCGCCGGCGCCGAGAAGATCTGGGCCGGCACGGTGACGATCCATGCCAATGCCAAGACCGGCGCCCACCACCACGGCGATCTCGAAAGCATCATCTATGTCGTCAAGGGCAAGGCCCGCATGCGCTGGGGCGAGCATCTGGAATTTACCGCCGAGGCGGGCCCCGGCGATTTCATCTATGTCCCGCCCTACGTGCCCCATCAGGAGATCAACGCCAGCCGAGACGAGACGCTGGAATGCGTGCTCGTCCGCTCAGGCCAGGAGCCCGTCGTCGTCAATCTCGATATCGAGCCTGTGGAAAAACCGGAAGACGTTCCCTGGATCGATCCGATCCATCGCTGACGCCGACCGTCGATGAATTCGTCAGGCGTGGACGGGGCCGGCACTGCTCATGGCAGGGGTCTCGATGATTCGGCCGGTATCGGCGGCATAGAGGTGGATCGCATTGTGATCAATCGCGATGCCGATCGGATCGCCCGATTTCACGCTCACGGCATCCGTCAGCGCCACGGCAAAAGGCAGTCCGTCGAAATCGGCATGCACGACGCGGCTCGCGCCGAGCTCTTCGATGAAATCGGCCGTCGCGATCAAGGCGCCGGGTGCATCCGGCGCCACCAGCCGGGCGGCCTCTGCGCGCATGCCGAGCACGACGCGTTTGCCTTTCAGCGGCGCGGCGCGTTCGCGCGGCAGCGCAATCTTGCGGCTCTGGTCATAGACGAAGACACCTTCATCGTTGATCGTGCCTTCGAGCAGGTTCATCGCCGGCGTGCCGACGAATCCTGCGACGAAGCGCGAGACCGGATGATGATAGACCTCTTCCGGCGTGCCGACCTGCTCGACCCTGCCGCCATTCATCACCACCAGCCGGTCGGCCAGCGTCATCGCCTCCGTCTGGTCATGGGTGACGAAGATCGAGGTGGCGCCGAGGCGGCGGTGGAGCCGACGGATTTCGGCGCGCATGGCGATGCGCAGCTTGGCGTCGAGGTTGGACAGCGGCTCGTCGAAGAGGAACACTTTCGGCTCGCGGATCATCGCGCGGCCCATGGCGACGCGCTGGCGCTGGCCGCCGGAAAGAGCGGCCGGGCGGCGGTCGAGGAAGGGTTCGAGGCTGAGCGCCTTGGCGACCTCGGTAATGCGTCGCTGACGCTCAGCCTTCGCGATGCCGGCCACCTTCAGCGCATAACCGATATTCTCGGCAACGGTCATATGCGGGTAGAGCGCATAGTTCTGGAACACCATCGCGCAGCCGCGCTCGCGCGGCTCCAGCTGGTTGACAACGCGGCCGTCAATGGCGATTTCGCCGCCGCTGATTTCCTCCAGACCGGCGATCATGCGCAAGAGCGTAGACTTGCCGCAGCCGGACGGGCCGAGGATGACAACGAATTCACCGGATTTAATCTCCAGGTCGACGCCGTGAACCACGGGATGCTTGCCGTAGCTCTTCTTCACATCACGGATTGAGATCGGTGCCACAGGTCTGTTCCTTCACTTCTCGGTGGAGATAAGGCCGCGCACGAACCAGCGCTGCATCAGGATGACGAGCACCAGCGGCGGCGACATGATGATTAGGGTACCGGCCATCGCGACGTTCCAATCGGGCAGGCCGAATTCGGACGGGATCAGGGTCTTGAGCTGCGTCACCGCAATGCCGAAATTCGGATCGGTAGTGATCAGCAGCGGCCAGAGATACTGGTTCCATGCCCAGACGAACATGATGGTGAACAGCGCGATCATGTTCGGCCGCGACAGCGGCACCAGAATGTCCCAGAAGAACCGAACCGGGCCCGACCCATCCATCTTCGAGGCCTCGGCAAGTTCATCCGGAACCGTCAGATAGAACTGCCGGTAAAGGAACGTCCCGGTCGCGGTTGCGACCAGCGGCAGAACCAGGCCGGGGTAGGAATTCAGCAGACCCCATGCGAGCTTGATCTGGATGCCGCTGATCTGCGCCACGAGCCAGCTGATGCCCGTGACATCGAGGATCGTCTGGAACGGCTGCAGCGCGTTGGCCGCGATCGAATAGGTCGGTACAATGCGCACTTCCAGCGGCAGCATCAGCGTGATGAAGATGATCCAGAAAATCACATAGCGGCCGCGGAAGCGGAAATAGACGATCGAGAAGCCTGCCATGGCGGAAAGGATGACCTTGCCGGCGGCGACCGACGTCGCGAAGATGATGCTGTGCAGCAGTTTGGTGCCGAGATCGGCGCGAACCCAGGCTTCCCGGGCGTTTTCCCAAAAATGCGAGCCCGGCGTCAGCGGCAGCGGCACGCGGTTGACCGTCTCCAGATCGAGCGTCGATGCGATGATGACGATGACGAAAGGCAGGAGCGCGATCACCATGCCGAGCGCCAGAAGCGTGTAGCAGATGAAGTTGAATATCGGCGTGCGTTCGATCATGTCCGCGACCTCACTTGTAGTGCACGCGCCGCTCGATGAAGCGGAACTGGAAGATGGTGAGCATGACGACGAGCAGCATCAGGATGATCGATTGCGCCGCAGCGCCCGAATAATCGAGGCCCCGGAAGCCGTCGAAATAGATCTTGTAGACCATCAGCTCCGTCGCGCGTGCCGGGCCGCCCTGCGTCATGACGTCGACGATGCCGAAGGAATCCTGAAAGCTTTCGGTGATGTTGATGACGAGCAGGAAGAACAGCGTCGGCGTCAGCAAGGGCAGCTGAATATCCCAGATACGGCGCATCGGCCCTGAACCGTCCATGGCCGCCGCTTCGATCAGCGAGCGTGGAATGCCTTGCAGAGCCGAGAGGAAGAAAATGAAGTTGTAGCCGATATATTTCCAGGAGAAGGCGACGATGACGGCGATCATCGCGTCCTTGCCGTCGAGCGCGGGGTTCCAGAGGCCCGGCCAGACATGGTTGATGACCGAGAGAAGGCCGGCCTCCGGCGCCAGGATGAAGCGGAAAGCAAGCCCGAGAGCGGGCGCGGCGATCGCGTAAGGCCAGATGAAGACTGACCGGTAGACCTTGTGGCCGCGCAGTTCACGATCGGTCAAAAGCGCCAGGATGAGCGCCAGGCCCATGGCAATAATCGTCGAGCTGAAGCCGAAGACCATGCTGCGGGTGATCGATTCCCAATAGATCGGATCGCTGAGCAGCAGTTTGAAATTGTCGAAGCCGACCCAGGCATTGCCGCCGCCCCATGGCTGCTCGAGCGTGAACGCCCAATAAAGCGCCTGCGCGCTTGGCCAGTAGAAGAAGACGAAGATCAGCAGCAGCATCGGGAATGCGAAGAGAAGGCCGATCGTCGTCGAGGAGAAAGTGACGCGCTTTTCCATGGGTGGTCGTTTTCGCCCTGGTTTGACTTCAGGCGCGGGCGGCAGCGCATCCGCGACTGGTTGGGAGAACTTACAAAGACGCACCCGGCACGCGCAAGGCGGGCCGGGTGCGGCTCAATTAGGCGATCAGGGGAGCTGAACGTTCTTGTAGGTCTGCTGGAAGCGGCGCAGGAGCTGGTTGCCGCGTTCGGCAGCAGAGTCGAGCGAGGCCTGGACGTCGGCATTGTTGACGAAGATCGCCTGCAGGCCGTTGGCGATCTCGGTGCGGACCTGCAGCAGGCCGCCGAGACGGATGCCCTTGGCGGCTGCGTCGCCGGCCGGGGAAGCGGTCAGGCTCTGGATGGCGAGTTCACGGCCGGCGTAAGGCGCCTTATCGTAGAAGCCCTGCTTCTTCAGATATTCGAAGCCGGAGTTGCGAACCGGGATGTAGCCGGTAACGGTCGACCAGGTCAGAGCTTCTTCGGGCTTCGCGATGAAGTTGAAGAAGGCAGCGGCTGCCTTGTACTCGGCGTCCGAATGGCCCTTCAGAACCCAGAGCGAAGCGCCGCCGACATATGAGCTGTGACGGGTTGCGTCACCATAGGTCGGGAGCATGGCAACGCCCCAGTTCATGCCCTGCTTGGCGGTGCGGCCGATATTCCCGTGGTCGCCGACCGAGGTCAGGATGACCTGGCAGTCGCCGGCGGCGAAGGCTTCAACGAAGGTCTGGCCGACGGCCTTGTTCTTGATGACGGCGAGCTTGTTGTCGTACCAGGACTTGAGATCCTTGATGTAGCTGACGAGAAGCGGGTTCTTGTTGAAGACCAGCTCGGCGTCGAGGCCTTCGAAGCCGTTCTTCTTCGTGGCGATCGGCTCACCGTTGACGGCTTCGAACTGCTCGACGTACTGCCAGACTTCGTTGCTGGAGATGTCGAAGGCGAGCGGGCATGCATAGCCGGCGTCCTTCAGAGCCTTGAAGTCCTCACCGGCTTCCTTCCAGGTCGCCGGAGCATGATCCTTGCCGATCTTGGCGAAGGCGTCCTTGTTCCAGTAGAGCAAAGCGGTCGAGGAGTTGAAGGGGAAGGAATACATCTCGCCCTTCGACGTGGCGTAGTAGCCTGCGATACCCGAGAAGTAATCGTTCCAGTCGACGGTGTAGCCCATGTCGGCCATCAGCTTGTTTGCCGGGTAGTAGGCGCCGGAGAGCATGATGTCGAGCGTGCCGGCGTCGGAAACCTGAGCGATGGTCGGCTGCTTGCCGGCGCGGAAGGCGGCAATGGTGTTCTGCAGGGAGGCGTCGTAGCTGCCCTGGCTGGTGCAGACGACTTCGTAATAGGCCTGCGACTGGTTGAAGCGATCGCACTGTTCCTGGACACGCTTTGCGATGTCACCGGAGTTGCCGAACCAGAAGTCAATCTTGGTCTTTTCGGCGGCGGCGGCCGGGCCAGCAAGAAACGCTGTAGCGAGAAGGGCGCCGACGGCGCCGAGAAGCTTGGCTTGCATGAGAACCTCGAACGTAAAAGAGACGCGCACTTTCAGCGCACGCCCTATTAGCTGGTCCAAATTGCCGCGGCCAATGAATATTCCATGACATGAAACAAACGAAATCGCGCCGTCACGAAACTTTCATGCGGATGTTATATGCCACGGCTGAAGGCTATATTGAGATAAGCCTCGCCAGCCACCCCAGCGCACTGCCGAATAATTATATCTATACCAGATTTCATATAATTTTCAATGATTTTCAATACTTTACTATACTTCGATAAAGCCTCTTCATTCGCTTGCATTGGTCGCTTGAAACTTACAAAGAGGGCCATTTTTCTGCCGTTGCACTGCTGCGCAACGCCCGGTATCAGGCTCGAAATCAGCGAGAATCCTTCAAAATTGCAGCAAAATGCGGATCGAATGCCCGGCTGATGGGTCCGGCGGCGGCGCCGACCGCGACCGACCAGGGATCGGCCATGCCGGGCTGCAGGCGTGGCAGCGTCCGGCCACGCCTTTCAGCGACCGAGGGCAGCAGCGGCCCGATCGCCGCAATCAACCTGCTTACCAGCGCCTCCGGTGCACTGCCGCAGAGGATCACCGTCTGCGGATCGAAGACCGTTTCGATGAGATGGATGCTCCAGCGCAGGTCCGCCGCCGCCGCCTCGATCCAGTCTTCGATGCTTGGGGCCCCGTTGGAGGCGAGCTCATTGATGCGCGCATGGAGATCGGGATCGGCCGGATCGGCCGACAGATGCTGGTAGAGCGAGGCGAGCGAGGCGCGGTGTTCGAGCGGCGTCGCTTTACCATCGGCAAACAGTAGCGCCATGCCGATCTCGCCGGCATTGCCGTTGGCGCCGCGATAGAGCTCGCCGTTGAGGATCAGGCCGGCACCGATGCCGTAGCCGACAAACAGGCAGACGGCATGATCAACGCCGTGGGCGGCTCCCACCATGCGCTCGGCGGTCGCAGCCGCTGCCGCGTCATTCTGAAGGCTGACATCGAGGCCGGTGCCATCGCTCAGCGTTTCCAGGAGCGGAAACTTCTGCCACGCCTCCATCATCCAAGGATCATCGCCGCTGCCGTCCATCCCAAAGGGGCCGGGCATTGCGGCGCCGAGGCCGACCAGCCGTTTTTCCGATTGCTGGACGATCCCGGCAAGCCCCGATCGCACGCCTGCGACGAGATCGAGAATGGCCTTGGTTCCCGTCGAAGGACCTCCCGGCGGCAAAACGGCTTCTGCGCGTACGAGAACGGTGCCGACGAGATCGACGGCGACCGCCCGCGTCACATGCCGGTCGATCTGCAGACCGATCGCGAAAGCCCCTTCGGGCACGAGGCGATAGGGTGTCGAGGGTTGCCCCCTGCCCTTGCGCACCACCTCCTGCGAACTGACGAGACCATCGCGCTCGAGTTCCTCGATAATATTCGACACCGTCTGCTTGGTCAGCCGCGTCGCCCGCGCCAGATCGGCGCGCGAAAGCGCGCCATTGATCCTCAAGGCATCGATCATCACGCGCCGGTTATGGGCGCTGGTGCCTTCGTGATTGGTGCCGCTCTTGGCCCGGATCGGCCTGACGTCGTTCATGTGTCAATTGCCTCTTGACTCCAGTAGAATGTTGGCGAAGTAATAAGTCAAGACATTTGACTTAATCAGGGACCGAAGAGTTCCAGGGAACGCTGGAAGCCGAATAGGGCCTCCAACGACGCTCCGAGATGATGAATCGGCACGTTCTTTTTCACGCGTGCCTTCTCGAAAACCGATGGCGGCAGAACCGCCATCGGCCATGCGTAAACTTTAAAAACTGGAGGCTGCAATGCTGAAATCTCTCAACAAGACGCTTCTGGGTGCGGCCTTGATCGGCGCATCCTTTGCTCCACATGCTTTCGCCGAAACGACGCTGAACGCGCTTTTCATGGCGCAGGCCGCCTATAGCGAAGCCGATGTGCGCGCCATGACCGACGCCTTCGTCAAGGCGAACCCCGATATCAAGATCAATCTCGAATTCGTCCCCTATGAAGGCCTGCACGATAAGACCGTGCTGGCACAGGGTTCCGGCGGCGGTTACGACGTCGTTCTCTTCGACGTCATCTGGCCGGCCGAATATGCCACCAACAAGGTTCTGGTCGACGTCTCCTCCCGCATCACTGACGAGATGAAGAAGGGCGTGCTGCCGGGCGCCTGGACCACCGTTCAGTATGACGGCAAATATTACGGCATGCCCTGGATCCTTGACACCAAATACCTGTTCTACAACAAGGAAATCCTTGAGAAGGCCGGCATCAAGGCGCCACCGAAGACCTGGGACGAACTGGCCGAACAGGCAAAGGCGATCAAGGACAAGGGACTGCTCGCCACCCCGATCGCTTGGAGCTGGTCGCAGGCCGAAGCCGCAATCTGCGACTACACCACGCTGGTCAGCGCCTATGGCGGCGATTTTCTGAAGGACGGCAAACCTGCCTTCCAGAGCGGCGGCGGCCTTGACGCTCTGAAATACATGGTCTCAAGCTATACCTCAGGCCTGACGAATCCGAACTCCAAGGAATTCCTTGAAGAGGATGTCCGCAAGGTCTTCCAGAACGGCGACGCCGCCTTCGCGCTCAACTGGACCTACATGTACAACATGGCGAACGACCCGAAGGACAGCAAGGTCGCGGGCAAGGTCGGCGTCGTGCCGGCGCCGGGCGTCGCCGGAAAGAGCGAGGCTTCGGCCGTCAACGGCTCGATGGGCCTCGGCATCACCTCGGCCAGCCAGCATCCCGACGAGGCCTGGAAATACATCACCTTCATGACCTCGCAGGCCACACAGAATGCCTACGCCAAGCTCAGCCTGCCGATCTGGGCCTCGTCCTATGAGGATGCGGCCGTCACTAAGGGTCAGGAAGAGCTGATTTCCGCCGCCAAGATCGGCCTTGCCGCCATGTATCCGCGCCCGACGACGCCGAAATATCAGGAGCTTTCGACGGCGCTGCAGCAGGCAATCCAGGAATCACTGCTCGGGCAGTCCACGCCCGAGGACGCGCTGAAGTCGGCCGCGGAAAACAGCGGCCTCTGAGCCCGGCATGAACTCCGGGCGGCGCCTGTCGCCGCCCGCCTCCCAAACCTGTGAATGAAGAAGGGTCGCCTCGATGTCGGGCACATGGCTGACAACCCGCGCATGGCTTTTGATGCTGCCGCTTCTCGTGGTCATGATCTCAGTCATCGGCTGGCCACTGGTCGATACCGTCGGCCTCTCCTTCACCGATGCCAAGCTCGTCGGCACCGGGGGCAATTTCGTCGGCATCGATAATTACGTGAAGATGCTCTCCGGCTCGAATTTCCAGCGCACCTTGGTCACGACCGCATGGTTCGCGATCGTCTCGGTCGCCGCCGAAATGGTGATCGGCGTGCTTGCAGCACTCCTGCTGAACCAGCAGTTCCGCGGCCGCACCGCGCTGCGCGCCCTGATGATCCTGCCCTGGGCGCTGCCGACGGTGGTCAACGCCACGCTCTGGCGGCTGATCTACAATCCGGAATACGGTGCGCTCAACGCTGCGCTGACGCAGCTCGGCCTGCTCGATGCCTATCGCTCCTGGCTCGGCGAGCCCGGCACGGCGCTCGCCTCCCTCATCGTCGCCGACTGCTGGAAGAATTTTCCGCTGGTGGCGCTGATCGCGCTTGCCGCACTCCAGGCCGTGCCGCGCGATATCACCGCGGCCTCGCTCGTCGACGGCGCCGGCGCGCTTGGCCGTTTCCGCTTCGTCATCCTGCCCTATCTCGCCGGCCCGCTGATGGTGGCGCTTGTGCTGCGCACGATCGAAGCCTTCAAGGTATTCGACATCATCTGGGTAATGACCCGCGGCGGCCCGGCCAACAGCACCCGCACGCTGTCAATCCTCGTCTACCAGGAAGCCTTCTCCTTCCAGCGGGCAGGTTCGGGCGCGTCGCTGGCCTTGATCGTCACACTTCTGGTGACGCTGCTCGCCGTCGGCTACGCCGCCCTGGTGCGCAGGACCGCGGGGAGTGCCGCCTGATGGAACGTCAAAGCCCCCTCTTTTCCGCTTTCATTCATCTTTGCGCGCTGCTGCTTGCCGCCGTCATCCTGGCGCCGATCCTCTGGCTCTTCATCATGAGCATCTCGCCGGCCGCCGACCTTGCGGCAAAGCCGCTGCGCTGGTGGCCGCAGACGGCGGATTTCTCGCGATACCAGCTCCTGCTGTCGACATTGGAAAACAGCGCCGGCGCCGCTTTCACGTCGTCGCTGCGCAACAGCATCGAGGTGGCCGGCATGGCGACCATCGCCGCCATCGCGCTCGCCATTCCGGCCGGCTGGGCGGTGTCGCGCACGCCTTCGGTCGGCTGGTCGCTGTCGATGGTGATCGCCACCTACATGCTGCCGCCGGTGGCGCTCGCCGTACCGCTCTATATGGGTCTCTCCCATCTCGGCATGCTGAACAACGTCTTCGGCCTCGCCCTCGTTTATCTCACCATCCTGGCGCCCTTCACCACCTGGCTGATGAAATCGGGCTTCGATTCCATCCCGCGCGAGATCGAATCCGCCGCGATGATCGACGGCGCCGGCCTGTTCCAGACGCTGAGGATCATCACGCTGCCGCTCGCTGCCCCCGTGGTCGCGACGTCGAGCCTCTTTGCCTTCCTGCTGGCTTGGGATGAATTCTTCTATGCGCTGCTCTTCACCTCCGACCAGCGCGCCAAAACACTGACGGTCGCCATTGCCGATCTCGCGGGCGGGCGCGTTTCCGATTACGGACTGATCGCCACGGCAGGCGTGCTCGCCGCCCTGCCCCCGGTGCTGATCGGTCTCGTCATGCAACGCGCCCTGATTTCAGGGCTCACCAGCGGCGGCGTCAAGGGGTGAACATGACAACAGAAACAAACCGGCCCGCCGGACTTGCGGCGATCGACCGCGAAATGGCGCGCCAGCACGCCGATGCCATCGCCTCTTATGAAGCCGCGGCACCGATGGCGGCAAGAGCCGCCGCCTCGCTGAAGAAGACCGGCCGGCTGCTTTTGATCGGCATGGGCGGCTCGCATGCGGTCAACCGCGCCGTCGAGCCGCTCTACCGTGCGCTCGGCATCGATGCCGTCGCCCTGCCGCTTTCCGAACAGCTCGGCCAGCCGCTGCCGATCGCCGGCAGGTCGATCTTTGTCACCTCACAATCCGGCGAAAGCGCCGAGGTCCTGCGCTGGTTCGACGAGACCGGCGGCACGGAGGAAACCTTCGGCCTGACGCTCGAAGCCAGTTCCTTCCTCGCCAGAACCGCCCCGTCGCTGGTCGGCAGCGGCGGCACCGAGCTCGCCTTCGCCGCCACCCGCAGCCTGACGGTGACCTTCGCCCTGCATCTGGCAATCCTTTCCGCCCTCGGCGAAGATCCGGCGGCCGCACTTGCCGTCCTCAAGGCACCAGAAGACCATGACATTGCGGCCGCGCTTTCCGCACTCGAGAACGTCGTGACGATCGTTACCTCTGGCCGCCGCCTGCAAGGTGTCGCCGAGGCTTTGGCCCTCGGGCTGACGGAGCTTTCGCGGCGGCCCTGCTTCTCTCTCGAGGGCGGCCAGCTGCGCCATGGCCCGATGGAGATGCTGGGGCCGGAGATCGGCGTCGTGCTGTTTCGCGGTCTCGACGAGACGGCGGGCTTGGTCACCGCCATGGCGGTGTCCGCCGTCGAGACCGGCGCGCCCGTCATCCTGTTCGACGCCACGAGTGAAACCCCCGTCACAGGGGCGGTGACGATCCGTTTTGCTCCGGCGACGGGCCTTGTCGCGATCTTCGCCATGCTGCCTGTCGCCCAGCGGCTGATGATCGCGTTTGCCGAAACCCGCGTGGAGAATGCCGGAACGCCGGTCCGGTCCACCAAGATTACCCGGAGTGAATGAATGCGGTCGCTTGCAGTCATCGGCAACGTCAATGTCGATCTCATCCTCGGACCGGCCACCCCCTGGCCGAAGGCCGGCACGGAAATCATCGTCGATCATGACGAGTTGAGGGTCGGCGGATCGGCCGGCAACAGCGCACTCGCCTGGCAGGCGCTCGGCATCGAATTCGAGATCGCCGCCAATATCGGCAGCGACCAGTTCGGCCGCTGGCTGGCGGAAGCCTTCGGCCACCGCTCCAAAAATTGGCCGGTACGCCCCGAGAGAACGACGCTTTCCGTCGGCATCACCCATCCGGACGGCGAGCGCACCTTCTTCACGACGACCGGCCATCTGCCGCGCTTCAGCCTCGCCGACGTCTTCGCGGTCATCGACGGCGAAAGGCTGCGCGGCGGTTACGCGCTTCTCTGCGGCGGCTTTCTGACCGACGACCTGGCGAGCGAATATGACGCCTTCTTCGACTGGGCCGACGGCCACGACATCACCGTCGCACTCGATACCGGCTGGCCGCTCGACGGCTGGACCGAAGAAAATTGCGCGGCCGCCCGCGCCTGGCTTTCGCGCAGCGGCATTGCACTGCTGAATGAGGTCGAGACGACGACGCTTGCCGGCATCGCCGATCCGGTCGAAGCCGCCCGTGAGGTCAGGTCGCATATGCCGGAGGGCGCGATCATTGTCGTCAAGCGCGGCCCGGACGGCGCCATCGCCATCGGGCGGGATGGTCTGCCGGCGTCTGCGGCCGCGCCCATCGTCAAGGTCGTCGATACGATCGGCGCCGGCGATGTCTTCAACGCCGGCTTCCTGGCGGCATTGGCAGATGGCAAGCCGCTGGCCTCCTGCCTGGCGGCTGGGACACAGGTCGCCTCGCGCGCCATTTCCACCCTTCCCCGCAGCTATGGCGAGCCATCGTCTCCTCAGGAGCCCATGTCATGAGCGCGCTCGACATCCAAAACATCCGCAAGACCTATGGCGAGGTGGAGACGCTGAAAGGCATCGACATCTCGCTGGAAAGCGGCGAGTTCCTCGTGCTGCTCGGCTCCTCCGGCTGCGGCAAGTCCACGCTGCTTAACATCATTGCCGGCCTTGCCGAGGCGACGAGCGGCGATGTCAGGATCGGCGGGCGCTCGGTGCTTGGCGTGCACCCGAAAGACCGCGACATCGCCATGGTGTTTCAATCCTATGCGCTCTATCCCAATCTGACGGTGCACCGGAACATCGGCTTCGGCCTGGAAATGCGCAAGGTGCCGGCGGGCGAGCGCGACAAGGCCGTGCGCGATGCCGCCAAGCTCCTGCAGATCGAAAACCTTCTCGACCGCAAACCGAGCCAGCTCTCAGGTGGCCAGCGTCAGCGTGTGGCGATCGGCCGGGCACTGGTGCGTAAGCCTAAGGTCTTCCTCTTCGACGAGCCGCTTTCCAATCTCGACGCCAAGCTGCGCATGGAGATGCGCACCGAGATCAAGCGGCTGCATCAGATGCTGAAGACCACGGTGGTCTATGTCACCCATGACCAGATCGAGGCGATGACGCTGGCAAGCCGCATCGCCGTCATGCGCGACGGCCGCATCGAGCAGCTGGGCACACCTGAGGAAATCTACAATTATCCTGCAACGCTCTATGTCGCCACCTTCGTCGGCGCTCCGCCGATGAACCTGCTGAAAGCGACAGTGCGCGATGGCCGGCTGGCGATTGCAGGTTCTGATGCCAGCCTGCCCCTACCGACCCGCTTCGCCCAAGCCGCCGTCAATGGCCGCGAACTCGTCCTCGGCATCCGCCCCGAGGTCCTTCGCACGGACGGCGCCGGCCCGTCGCTCAAGGCAACCCTGGAGGTCGCCGAGCTGACCGGCCCAGAACTCGTCGTCACCGCCCTTGCCGGAAATCAGCGGCTGATGGCTTGCCTACCGCCGCGCACGCCGATCCGCGACGACGAAACGCTCACCCTCTTCTTCGACGAGGAGGCGATGCATCTCTTCGACCTGGAAACCGGTCTCAGCTGCCTCAAGGAGCAATAGGCCGACCATGGCACCCTGAGCTCCTCGTTCAATTCGCCGCGTCGGCGGGCTTTCGCTTGTAAACATGGATATAGTCGACGAGCAGAATGGAAGGATTCGGCGTTTCATCGATCGGCCATCCCGAGCCGAGCGCCAGATTGACCAGCGGATAGAACGGCATGTGGAACTCCTTCGGGGTTTCGAAGCTCCAAAGGTATTGCCGATCCAAATAGAAGGTCGTCCTGTCGGCTTGGATATCGACGCCGTAGGTATGATACTCGCTGTTTAGAATTCCGTCCTCGACCGTTTTCCAATAGCCGCCGGTCGAGTTCTGGCCGCCTTGGCTCTGACGCCAGATATGAAAACCCATGCTGAATTCGTAAGGCGCGCGGCCGTAATATTCCAGCACGTCGATCTCGGCTGTGTATTTCGACCGGTCGAGCCCGATGAGCCAGAAGGCCGGCCAGACGCCCTTGCCCGGCGGCAGCTTCATCCGTGCTTCGAAATAGCCGAACTGCTGCGAGAAACCTTCGCCCTTCGGGTTCACTGACGACAGCAAGCCTGAACGCCAGGTGCCATCGGCCTCCTTGCGTGCTTCGATCTTCAGAATTCCCTGATCGGTGGTAAACGGAAAGCCGGGAGCCGGATCAGTGAAACGGGCATCACCGAAATCGCCGTTCCAGGGCGTATGAGCGATCCAGCGGGAGCTTTTCTCTCCCCAGGGCGAAACGTCGAGGCTGTCGAAACTCTCGTCGAATGTCAGCTGGTATGCATCAATATTGAGCGGTTCCTGGGCCACGCTGGGCTGGCCGGGCAGCGCGCCTAGACCGAGTACGACGAGCAGACCGAGCCACTTGGCAGATATCCCGTAACGCATTGTTATTCCCTTGAAAACGCTTCAACCAAATCGTCGGGGGCATTTGCCCCGATCATGAGGTGAGAACCTCGTTCCGTCGCGGCATCAGCCGTTGAACGACGATGGCCTCAATGCCGTCGGGCCTTCCGACCATGTGCCACAGCAGTAGCGCGCCAACCCAGAAAATGCCCGCTGCCACCCCGCCGCAAAGCGCGACGCAGACGACAAGAGTGACGCCGACAGGCATGGCGACGAGCATCGGCCCCACCCAGAGCAGGAAGGCGATCATCGGCAGGCTCGCGGCCAGCGGACGGA
Organism: Rhizobium sp. H4; assembly: GCF_003013335.1. Taxonomy (NCBI): domain Bacteria; kingdom Pseudomonadati; phylum Pseudomonadota; class Alphaproteobacteria; order Hyphomicrobiales; family Rhizobiaceae; genus Rhizobium; species Rhizobium sp. H4. The sequence goes on along the minus strand of NZ_PSOW01000010.1, from coordinate 38,477 downwards.
TAAAGGAATTCAGTTGCGTGGCAAAACTTGCGCCGATCAGCCGCCGTGTGATGACAAGCGATGCGCCATAGGCGACGAGGACTGCCACGATCCGCGCGCCGAGTGCCCCCGCCACCTGAAAATAGCCGATGCCCAGAATGGTGACCGGTACCCTGACGGCGAACTCGACAAACATCCTGAGAGCGACATAACGGGTATTGTTCATGACCATCGCCAATGGCGGCATCATGTTTGTCGGAAGACCAAGCAGGCTGACAAGGCACAGCCACTGCAGAATTGGCGCGGCCGATGCCCATTTCTCGCCGACGAGGATGCGCACGGTCGGCTCGGCGAGAAGGGCAAGTGCAATGAGAATGGGTGCTGCGACGAAGGTGATCGCATTCGTCGCCTTCAGATAGGCGGCGATCAGGTTGCGGCGATCTTCGACCGTGGAGAAGGCCGCCATCAGCGGGCGCAGCAACGGTCCGACGAAGGTTTGATACGGAATACCGGCGATATTGTCGGCGACGCTGAAGGCGCCGAACGTCGACAGGCCGGTAAAACGCGGCAGAAGCAGCCGGTCCAGTTGCCAGTTGATCGAACTCAACACCTGCGACACCGTATTCCAGCTGATCATGTCCTGAAAATGCTTCCATTCGGAAAGGCTGAACGTCGGTCGCATCGGCGCAAGAACATAGGAGGTGATCATCGCCGCGGTCGGGCCGGCGACCGCTCCGATCGCCAGCCCCCAATAGCTGCCTGTTGCCACAGCTACCCCCACTCCGAACAGCAACGTCGATCCCTTGGCGATGAGGTCGAGCGCGAACTCACGTTTGAAATCGAACCGCTGCATGAAAAGAACCATGCGCGGGCTAACCACGCTGCGCATCGCAGGCGCGATCGCGAGAACGGCGACAAGGGCGAAAAGCCGAGGATCGTTGTAGACCAGCGCCATTGGCCAGGAGATGATCATCATCAGCAGGCTGATGGCCAGCCCTCTCAGCAGGCTGAGGGTGAAGGCCGTGGCGAACATCTCGTCCGAAGGCGACGATTGACGCATCAGCGCCTGGGTCAACGGCAGGTCCAGGATTGCCTCGACGATAACCAGGACCGACGTCGCGATGGCGACCAGGCCGAAATCCGCAGGACTCAGCAGCCTTGCCAGGACAAGGAGGCTGACGAAATCGAGCATCCGCGCGAGGAATTTTCCACTGATCGTCCAGATGCTCGCGGTCGCCGTCCTCTGAGATACGCTTGACATGATCGGTTTATCTATTTCTCGTCGAGGGGTTGAGACGGCGGTCGGGGCTGCAAGGCGGGCTGCTGCGTTCTTTCCCCCTCAACCCGGCCGTCTTCTGAAGACGCCGGCTGCTCCGTCTCTGTGGCTGGACAGTTGTTGCTCAATGAGACCGGACAGGCGATCGCGGAATACGGCCGAGGAGAATTTCAGCGAATGCGCGCGGATTGCATGCGGATCGATATCGTCCTCGACCTCTTCGAATGCTGCCATCGTTTCCAAAAGGGCTTCCGTCGTCTGCTCAGCGAAGCGAAAGCCGACCTGCGGCGCGGATACGGTTTCCCGGGCGCCGCCCGCATCGAAGGCCAAAACCGGCCGCCCTGATGCCATCGCTTCAACCGGCAGGATGCCGAAATCCTCCGTGCCCGGAAACAACAAGGCCCTGCATCGCGACAGGTGATCGCGCAGCACGTTGAAAGGCTGATGGCCGAGAAACTGAACGGTCGGCCCGGCGATCGACTTCAGGTAAGGGAGTTGTTCGCCCTCGCCGATCACCACCAGTTTCCGGCCGGCCTCGGTGCAGGCGCGCACGGCGATATCCGGCCGCTTGTAGGTGGTTAGCTGTCCCGCATAGAGGTAGAATTCGCCTTTCCCCTTGCCCACGGCAAAATCGTCGGTCGCAACCGGCGGATGGATAACGACGGCGTCCCGATCGTAGAACCGTCGGATGCGGCTTGCGACATATTCGGAGTTGGCGACGAACACATCGACGCGTGAGGACGTCGTCACGTCCCAGGCGCGCAGCACGGGCGCGGTAATTGACATCAGGGCACGTCCCACCCAGGGCAGGCCATGGCGATAGACATGGAACTGATCCCAGATGTAGCGCATCGGCGAATGGCAGTAGCAGACATGGAGGGCGTCGGCGCGTGTGATGATGCCTTTGGCGGGGCCGGATTCGCTCGACAGCACAAGGTCGTAATCCTGCAGATCGAACTGCTCAAGCGCAAAGGGCATCAGCGGCAGCATCTTGGTGTAGTGTCGCTGAGCGCCGGGGATCTTCTGCAGGAAGGACGTGCGAATGTTGCGCGTCTTCAGAAAATCGCTGATGCGATCCCGGTTGCAGACGAGGGTGAAGATGTCGGCCTGCGGGAACATCCGGCACAGCTCTTCCAGAACCTTCTCGCCGCCGCGCATCGAAACGAGCCAGTAATGTACGATGGCGACACGAAGTTGCCCGCTCTCTTTTGAGGTTCCGGCCTCGGTGACGCGTCTTTTCGCCATAACAGGCGCATCGGTCAAAAACAGCCTCGCGTCGGGAAGGGAGGTCGCTGCTTTAAGGGTCAACTGAATACTCCTTGTATCGCCACACCGTCTGCCGGCTCGGAAACCGCATTCGTCGAAATCAGGCTGTAATATTCGGCAAGAAGCGCATCGCGCCATTCCTCGTGTGTCGTGGCGAGATCCGGCGACAGCCGGAAGGCCAGCTCGCTCATGGCGCGGACCTCTTGCGCGGGCATTTGACTGAACCGCGTCAAAGTATCGGCAAAGGCACTTTCATCGGCGGTGTCGCAGGCAAGTGCCATGCCGGCTCTTTCCATTTCTTCGGCGAGAAAGGCGCTCCGCGACATGATGACGGGCAGACCGCTTCTTGCCGCTTCGATAGCGACGAGACCGAACGGCTCGGGATAGCGCGAGGGCATCAACAGCGCACGCGCCTTGCGGATGATCGGCCCTATCTCCGCATGCGACTGCCAGCCGACTGCCCTGACATGATCTCCCGACGCTGCGACCCGCGGCATCAGCGGCCCGTCGCCGATCACGCAGAGCCTGACACCGGCTCGGCGCGTGGCGGCGACGGCGTCCTCAACGCCTTTCTCCTCGTCCAGCCGTCCGATGAACACGAACTCGTCGTTGGCTTCCGCTTCGATGCGGTTGATGGAGAGTGGAGCGACGGGATTGCGGATCGTCGTCAGCCGTTCTGGCCGATAGCCGGCGCCGACCAGAAAACTCGCCATCTTCTCATGCAGCAGGATGATCCGGCCGAATTCAGCCTGACCCTTCAGCAGCCGAAGGATATTCGAGCCGCGGGCAACCCGCCACAATTTGTGCGAATAACTTCTCTTGTCGCAAGCCGTCGCAATGCAGCCTCCGCCAAGCGGGCGTCGTAGGCAGATTTCCTGCGACTGATAGTCGAAGAAGGCGCCATTGGGGCAGGCCGTGAAGAAATCATGAGCGTGAACCACGCACCGTCCGGCGACCGGCGCCAGTGCCTTGAAAATCGCGGGAGACAGGATCTGGTGCCAGCCATGCACATGGTAGACGGTGTTGACGGTATCTTTTTCGGCAATCCAGTTCGCCGCCATGCGGACGGCAGCGCCGTTGTGAATGCCGGTGACGAATGCCTCCGCACGCTCGGCGCTGAGCAGGTCGCGGCTGTTCAGCCCGAACATCGAGATCCCGAGCGCGACAAGCTCCGCATTGGCCGCATCATCCCCGCTGATATAGGTCACCGGGATGTCGAGCCCGCGAAAAAGCTTGGCAGACAGTACCGCCAGGGCTGTCGCACCGCCTTTGGCCACCGAATAGTCGTCAATCACGACCACGCGATCGATCTTTGCCGTGCGTGGGCCGGGAAGGCGGCCAATGCTTGCGGTGGATCGAAGGCCCTCGGAAAGCGACGGGCGCATTACTTCACCAAAACCGCGCCGTTGGCACAGGCTTCAAGCGCCTTGCGGTTGAGAATGCGGATCTTGCCCTGCCCCCCGTCGATGATCTTGCCTTCCCGCAGGCGCCGAAGGGATTGATTGACCTTCTCGCGCGACGCCGGCAGCGTCGCGGCCAGGTCATTTTGGGAGATGATCAGTTCGTCCCCGCTGTTTACAACGTCTTTTCCATAAACAGCCGAAAGCCTCAGCAGTGTGCTGGCTAGCCTCGACTGCAGGCTCGACGCCGCATTCGAAATGATCCGGAGTTCAAGCTCCGAAATACGCGCCAGCGCCCTGGAAAAAACCTTTTCGCGGAAGGAGGCATCACTGGCGTATTTGTCGCGCAACAGGCGACCTTCGAAGAAATGCAGCTCGCAGTTGGAGCCGGCTCGGTATTCGAGGCTTACCGTCTGCCTGCGCAGAACCTCGAGCTCGCCGATCAGGCCTGATTTCGGAATGATCTCGACAATGAATTCCCTGCCGTCGGGCAGCATCGTACTTGCGTTAACCACCCCGGAATGCACGCGCGCGAACATATCGATAAGGACGCCGGCCCCGGCAATGACCTCGCCGCGCCGGAAACGCCGGACGCTCGACCGGCAGGAAAGAAATTCATCGTCAAGCACGATGCGGCTGCCGAGATGACTGCCGCCGCTGGCCGATATCGTCGGCTTACCGATGCCGGCCCTGCGATCTGATGCGTGTGTCACCCCGTCCATGCGCATAACTCCAATACTCGAATAACGACAAAAATGCTGCACCGCACCATTTATATTACCTTAATATCCAAGTCAAATTACATCTCCAATAATCAACGTACATATTGAGATTACAATTAGTCGAAAAAACAAAAATACATCAATATATCGCGTTAAGAACCTCGAGAAGATCAAATAAAGCGCATCTGATTGAAATTTACGCTCATCGATAAGTCTTGATGATTAAAAAATACCATTAATCCGAATGACGATATCACAAATATAGATGTATCTACGCGCCATAACCACGATTTGGTAGTTTATATCCTGATTTAGAATCAAAATAGTTTGCCAGACGCCACGATCGGGTCTCTCTTCTGCGGTTTCCTAGCATAAAGTATTTATTAAGGATTATGACTTTGGTAACAGACAACAAGAGTGCGGCGCAGCAAATTTCGAACGGTTGTTAATCGGAAAGTTTTTGGAGACCCCCAATGGCATGGGATGCACATAGTTTCGAGGCATGGTCGCGTGTCGAACGGTCTGCGAAAGACGGCGACCTCTATGCGTCCCGGCCTCGTACAGCGGGCAGATCGGTCAAGCGCGCACTCGACCTTCAGTTGGCGATCACCGCCCTGGTCCTGCTTTCCCCGCTTCTGCTGCTCGTCGCAATGATCGTGAAATTCTCCGACCGCGGCCCAGTCTTCTATTCCCATACGCGCATCGGCTTCGGCGGAGCGCCGTTCGGATGCCTCAAGTTTCGCACGATGAAGACCGATGCGAGCGCGCAGCTGTCCGAATTGCTGCAAAACAGCGCGGCTGCGCGCAGCGAATGGGAAGCGACGCGCAAGCTGAAGGATGATCCGAGGATCACCGCCGTCGGCGACATTCTGCGACGGTCGAGCCTCGACGAGCTCCCCCAGTTGTTCAATGTGCTGCGTGGCGAAATGAGCCTGGTCGGACCGCGGCCGATCACCGCCGAAGAATTGCCGCGCTACGGCGAGCACATCTGGGCCTACATGGCCGTCCGTCCTGGACTGACCGGTCACTGGCAGACCAGCGGGCGCAACGATGTCAGCTATGAACACCGGGTTTCCCTCGACGTTCACTACCTCAATAACTGGTCGCTCGGCCGGGACTTGATCATCATCGCCAAGACGATCCCAGCTCTGTTTTCGCAGCGTGGCTCGTACTGAGTATCGAAGGAGAAAGCTGCCGAACATGTCCGTCGGAAGACACGCCCCCTTCGTCCCCTCCAGGCTGCCAGTATCTCGTAACTCCGTAATCTCGCCAGTTTGGATTAGGACGACATGACCTCAAGCACAATCTTCAGCGGTGTTTCCCCGATATCCCTGCCTGCCGCCGCAGCCGCTGGCGGGAACTCGCCGCTGACCCTGCGGGACATGCTGTTTTTTCTTAAAATGCGCTGGCTATGGATCCTGGCCACGACCTTTGCCTTCCTTGTTATCGCCGGCAGCTACCTTCTCACCGCCGCGCCGACTTATGTTGCCAGCACGCAACTTGTCATCTTCCCCCAGGTGAACAGCTCCGAAGCTCAAAGAGCCTTCGCGGAAGATGCATTCATCGAAGGGCAGCTGGAGATTGCCAGATCAAGCGATGTCGTCGACGGAACGGTAAGAGCGCTCGACCTTGATAGCGATCCCGACTTTGTCGATTGGAAACCTTCGCTTCTGGACAAGTCGAAGGACTGGCTTCTGAGAATTTCTGCTCAAATGGATACGGGGCAGGAAGCGGCAGGCATGAGAGCGAGTGATACCCCATCCAGACCGCGGACGGAGCAGGAACAGCTCCACGACCTGGCAATCGCCACCCTACAGAACATGATGGCCTTACGCCGGATCGGGAATTCCACGATCATCGAGATATCAGCTGCAGCGTCGACCCCTCAGAAGGCCGTCGCCATCGCTGATACGCTCGCCAGGCAATATATCCAGAAGAATATCGCAATGAAGGCCGATTCCTCCCGCCAATACAGCGACTGGCTGGAGAAATTCGTGAGGGAGCAACAGCGTGGGCTCGCCGATGCCTCCAGCGCCCTGAACACATTCAACAGCAACCCGCGCGACCAGTTCAAGCTTGCGGAGCTGCAGAGCGCGACCGATGCCCGCCGCGTCCTTTATGAAAGCACGCTGACCCAGCTTACCGAAGCCAAGCAGCGCATAACCTACCCCGTATCCGACGCCACGATCGTCTCACGGGCCACGCTACCTCTTTCAAAGGCGAGGCCGCGCAGCACGCTCATCTTTGCCTTTGCCGGGGCGGTCGGCCTTGGCGTCGGCCTGGCGCTCGCCATGGTAAGGCACGCCAGCGACCGCCGGATCGTCCGTCCTCAGCAGATCGCGGATGCCGGCGGAGTGTCCATCGTCACCGTGCTGGCAAGATCGAAGCAGAACCGGAATGGGCACTCAGCCGGCGTCCTCGCCGCCGACGCGGGCAGCATGAATACGGCCGCCTATCCAGTTATTCCCGGCATGGCGGAATTGAGCGCAACCGTCGTCGGCCTTCGGCGCAAACGCCGCGTCGTCATCGGAATCGTCGCCGTCGATACGGGCAGCGGGACATCGACCATTGCATGCCAACTGGCGGTGCTGTCGTCGAAGTCAGGGGCGCAGACGCTGCTCATCGATGCGGCAGCGCAGAATTCCTCGCTCAGCAAATTGATCGCGCCTCATAGTTCCAAAGGTCTCGTCGATGTTCTCGACAATGGCGAACTGATCCAGACGGCGGCGTTGCCCCTCACCCCGACCCTGAAATTCCTTCCACTCGGGAAGGTAGAAGCCGTGACGCCGGCCGTTCGTCTAAGTTCCCGCCGCACGCAGTTGAGCTTCGCCGACCTGAAAAAGGAATTCGACGCCATATTCGTCGATATTTCCGCCTTCTCGACTTCCCCCGACGCCAATGCGATCGCGCCGGAGCTGGATGGCGTCCTCGTCGTCACCTCGCATGGGCGTACTTCGATCGACGATACCGTGCGCGTTATCGAGACCATGCGCAATGTCGGCGCCGAGATCCTCGGCGCGGTCATCAACCATGCACCGAAGAGAATAGAGTCATGATCTCCCCTTCGACAGGAACAGCAGGACAGGGCCGTCCATTGCGAATTGCCTTGGGGATCGCCTCGGCGGGTCGCCCTTCGATATTGCGGGAGACCATCGATTATCTCACCGGCCTGCCGGACCAGGCGGAACGGCTCATCGTCTGCGTGCCCGTCATCGAGGATGCGGCCGGGCTTGCCGACCGCCGCGACGTGGACGTCATCGTCGGCAGCCGCGGCCTGACCGCCCAGCGCAATAGGATCATCCAGGCCGCCGCGGCTGATACGGACGTTCTGATCTTCCTCGATGACGACTTCATTCCCGCCGCGACTTTCCTATCGCGCATGGCGGCCGTCTTTGCAACAAAGCCGGACGTGGCAATCGCCACCGGCGAGGTGCTGGCCGACGGCGTGCTCGACGGGGGCCTCAGCATGGCGAAGGCCTTGGAGGTTCTCTATACGGCAGGCGAAGGCGCCGAGCACGTGGCGGATGTCTATAACGCCTATGGATGCAACATGGCGGTTCGCCTTGCGCCCGTCGTCGAGCACGCCCTGACCTTCGACGAGCAGTTGCCGCTTTACGGCTGGCTCGAAGATGTCGATTTCAGCAGGTCCGTCGCCCGCCACGGCCGGTCCGTCTATGTCGAAGGCGCCCGCGGCGTGCATCTCGGCGTCAGATCCGGACGCCAGCCCGGCCGAAGGCTCGGCTATTCGCAGGTCGCCAATCCTGTCTACCTGATCCGCAAGGGCACGATGTCGAAAGGCCGTGCAATCGCGCAGATCGGCCGCAATATCCTGGCTAATATGTCGGGCGTCCTGTTGAAGGACCGGCTGATCGATCGGTGGGGACGTTTGAACGGCAATTTGCTGGCGCTGACCGATCTTGTCGTCGGTCGTGCCTCTCCGTCCCGCATTCTCGAATTCGGCACTTCCTCGCCGCACGAAATGCCTTCACCGTCGATCGCAACGGAGCGGAGATAGACCAATGCAGCCAGCATCCCTGTTCCATCGACTCGTTTCCGCGACACTCGCCTTGCTGCCATTCGCCTGCCTGACCGGCTGGAGCGTCGCCCATGCGCAAACATTCACTCTCGTGCCGGAAGACAAGGTCAGGCTGCGCGTCGTCGAATGGCGGTCGTCGGATTCCCGCTATGCCAGCTGGGAGGCCCTCGATGGCGTCTATACCATCGACGATGCCGGCAACCTGTCGATCCCGATCGCTGGCCACCTGCAGGCGAATGGAAAGACGACCGAGCAGCTTGCCGATGCCATTGCCAGCGCGCTGGCCGAAAAATCCGCACTTCCGGGCAAGCCGTATATCGCCCTGGAGATTGCCGAGCACGCACCGATTTTCGTGACCGGAACCGTGCAAACCCCCGGCCGCTATCCGTTTGAACCCAACATGACGGTGATGAAGGCCGTCAGCATTGCCGGCGGCTTCCTCAGAGAACGCGAGGACAACACCTATTTCGAGCGCGACCGGATCCAGGCTGCCGGCGCCTACCGGACGGCCGTTATCAACCGGCGCGATCTCCTGATGCGACAGGCGCGGCTGCGCGCCGAGATCGCCGGCCAACAGAGTTTCGAGATCCCCGACGAACTGGTGGGAACGCCCGACGTCGACAAGTTGAAGGCACAGGAATTGAACCTAATGCGGTTGCGGCGCGTCGATATCGACAGCCGGATCGAAGCGGCGAATGACCTGACCCGCCTCTATGGCCAACAGGTCGAATCGCTCACGGCCAAGATCAGTTCGCAAAAACGGCAGATCGACCTTGCCCAGAAGGAACTGGACAATGTCAACAGCCTGGTGAGCAAAGGCCTCGTCAGCAATTCCCGCCAGGTCTCTGTCGACCGCTGGGTGGCGGATGCGCAAGGCACCTTGATCGATCTCGAAGTCGCCCTGACCACGGCTCGCCAAGGCCTCAGCGAAGCCGACCGTTCCAAGATCAACATCGTCAACAGGCAGAACAGCGAAAACCAAGACCTGCTGAACCAGGTCAATCTCGCGATCGGCAGGGCGGCGATCGATATCCAGGTAGCCCAGCTCCTCGGCGAACAGGCCGGCTACGACGCTCAGCTCGCCCAGATCAACACGGACGCGCCGGGGCTCGGCCGGGCAAAAAAGAACTACAGGATCGTGCGTCGCAATGATGACGGAACCTCCCACGACATCGTGGCGGACGAGCAAACCGCATTGCTACCGCATGACCTCGTCGAGGTCGGTCTGGACACGGCCCCTCAAGCGCCATCCTCATCGCCGCAGACAGCACCGCAGAAACAGAGCTTGACGGTCCCGTCATCCGATGTGGCCCGAGACAATCGCTCCGCTCCCGGCTGGATATCCCAGACCGGATCGAATTAGGAGGCGATTGTGATCATCGACGACAGCCGGCGGGCTTTCGCCTCGCACATCCTGCCGAAAGCTGGATGCGACTTTTCGGCAAATGCCAGGCCTCGGCCGCTCATTCTTCTGCTTGGGATCTGAAGCATGTCGATAGAGCCGATCGGTTTCGTGGTTCTGCTGCTTGGCGCGCTCAGCATGCTGAACGGCGCGCGTTTTGCCGTCACCGCCCTTTGCCTTTCGACGCTGCTCGGTGCCGCAGCGGCTCTGCAGTTGCCGGCGCTCGGCGGCAGCAGCATCCAGCCGAGCCATCTTCTGGTGCTCTTTCTGGTCATGACGGTCTTGCTGCGCCCGGTTCAGATGCAAGCGACGCTCGCCAGCATCGCCTATCCCGGCCCCGGCTTCTGGTTTGCCTGCTACATCCTGTTCTCCGTGGTGTCGTCCTTCTTCCTGCCCCGTATTTTTGCCGGCGCGACCCTCGTTTACTCCTCCGCCAGAGACCCTTCGGGGATGATGTCGACGGTAGCGGCTCCACTGGCTCCGGGTTCATCCAATATCAGCCAGTCCGTCTATCTTCTCGGCGACCTCGCCTGCTTCGCCGTCGTCGCCGGACTTGCCCGGTTGGGATATGGCCGGTTCATCGCGCGGCAGCTGATCGTCGCATCGATAGCGTGTTTTGCCTTCGCGCTGATCGACCTCGCAACGTTCCAGATCGGCCAGGCCCAGCTGCTCGATATCATCAGGAATGCGAATTATACGATGCACACGGCCGAGACTATCCACGGTTTCAAGCGCATCGTCGGCCCCTTTCCCGAAGCAAGTGCTTATGGCGCCGTTGCATTGGCCTATTTCGCCTTCACACTCATGTTATGGCTGGAGCGCGTCCAAAGCCGCATGGCTGGGTTGGCAACTCTTCTGATCGGCCCGACCATCGTGCTCTGCACCTCGACAACCGCCTATGTCGCGGGCGTCTTTCTTGTCTGCATGTTCGTGTTGTTCTGCCTGAAACGACTGATCGGCGGTTCCGCCACGACCCCGCACGTGACTTTCCTTGCGATCACGCTGTTTTTCATCCCCTGCGCCATCACCGCGCTCAGCCTTGTCCCCGATGCGTGGAATTCCATCGCCGGTCTCCTGACCACCACCGTATCGGACAAACTGCAATCGCAGTCCGGCGAAGAGCGCACCGCCTGGAACACCCTGGCATTGATCGCATTTGTCGATACCGCCACTTTCGGCGCCGGACTGGGCACGGTTCGAGCTTCCAGCTTCATCGCGGCGTTGCTGTCCAATGTCGGATTGACCGGCACCGCGCTGTTCGCCGTCTTCGTGTACAGTCTGATGAGGGCAGCCGGCCGGCACAAATCCGGCGACCGGCAAACCCACGCGATCGGAACCGCCGCCGTAATGGCATCCATCGCACAGATCGGCTCCGCAGCGATATCAGGAAGCGGCACGGATCTCGGCTTACTGTTCAGCACTTCGGCGGGGCTGGCCGCGGGCTGCCTGGCCGAAGCTTATGTGCCGCGGCATCGGGCGCCCTCATCGCCTGCGAACCGGCGTCCTATAGAGGCATCGGCATCTCCTTTGAGAGCGCCGATGTTTTCAACGCCATGACGCCCGCTCGGGACTTTCGCGATTGCGCCGAATGGCGGCCTGGCGCAGCCGGACACGGGCGAACACAGGTTCGGGGCCGCTCGGCGACGCCGCACCCTCCAGGGATTCCCGGTGAAATCAGGCTGCCGTTCGCAAGCGATCCCAAACCACGATCCAGGGAGGGATATGCCGCTGCTTCCGTCCCAATATCAGCTCTGCTGACGCTCGCTGGCGGCAGAGACACTGTCGGGGGAATTGCTCTGCCGCAGTCTGGCATTGCGCCGCAGGACACCCGACAGGAAGACGCCCGACAGATAGCCAATCTCCATCAGCACGAGGATCGCGATACCGGATCCGATCGCCGCTACACTGGAGGACTCATCCACGAAGGCCACGCCGCCGAAGCCGATTGCCACAAGCAATGCGAAGATTGCGAAAGCCCAAGCGCGGATGCAAGCACCGGCAGCTATCGAAATCACGGCGGCGATGAGCGCGGTAATCAGCATTCAAATACCTTTTCTCGCTGCGGCCCGACATGCGCCCCGGCCCCCATTGTCGTGCCGGGGGAGAAGATATCCAAACGCAGCGTCGTCGCAGGCAGGGCATTCTTCATGGTGAATATCTCAACAATGAAACACACGAAAACCGCCAGCAGCCGGACGCCGACCAGCCAACGACCGAGGCTGTGTCGCGGCAATATATACCGGACCGGGCTTTCATACGACAGCCCCTTCCGCTCAATCAACAACTGTTCCCTCGACTTGGAGGGCGACAGCGATTCTGTGCTGTTAAAAACGATCGGAAAGGTGAAGACATGAACAATCAGTGCGTCGTCTACGTCACGGATGTCGAATATTCATTTCCGACAATTCTCTCAGCGCTGCAGGCTCGCAAATTCGCGAGCCCCGCGACCGATGTCTGTGTCCTCATGTCGGAACATCTCGATAATTTCGACGAACTCAAAGCCCTACTGGCTACGAGCGGGGTCGACTTGATCGATGCGACCGAAGCGCTGCAGGACTCGCTCGGCAAGCTCGATGGATCGCACTTCCAGGGACGTATCAGCGTCAGCACCATGGCCAAGCTGGTCCTGTGCGAGATCCTGCCTGCCAACTATACCCAGATCATCTACCTCGATGGCGACACGCAGATAGTCAGCGATCTCGGCGGGCTCGAAAATGCGGTTGTGCCCGAGGGCAGGTTTTTTGCGGCGCGCGATTACACGGCGATCCATGACTTCCTCGACACCGGAAAGAACAGCCACTATTTCAACGCGGGGGTCTTGAAATTCCACCGCAAAGGCTGGATCGGGCAGGAGGCGCTTGAGCTTTTTGCTAGAAATCCCGAGGCCTGCGAGGGCAAACATGATCAGGGCGCATTGAATTATGTCTGCGGGTCATCGCTCATCCTCGTATCGAACCGCTGGAACTTTCCTAAACAGTTCCTTCATCTGGTCAACATGTCCGCCCTGTCGATCGTCCATTATATGGCGCATCCGAAGCCTTGGCATGGCACCTTCTTTCCCTGGACCGATCGGGAAAGCCAAGTCTATGTCGACTTGCGCAAAGCACATCCGATTTATAACTCGCTGTATCGCGGGATAAGCTTCGATCGTAAGGCCCTGTATAAGTACCGGTCGATGCGGGCGCGCATCAAACACGCAATCGAGGCGAACGGACCCAATCCGCGGGTCCAGAGCCTGCTGGTTGGCGATTACGCCGTGTGATGCATTGAGGTCCGCCTGGGGGTGAATAGCCGCGGGACTGATCTCGGCATCGCGGTCGACCCTTGGGTTGCAGGCGGACGCGCAACTATTCATCTATTCATTGCAGGATGGATAATGGTCAGGACAGAATATGAGTTATAGGGCTTCCGCCACCAGTATCTCGCATTACGCAAAAGCCCGCCTGCGCCGCTCGCTCAAGGCTCGGCAGGTTCGCTACGACCTGCTGCGCAACGGGCTCAAGCAGGCGCGTCACGTCGTCATTTGCGTCATGCGCGACGAAGGGCACCGGCTGGCATTTTTCCTCCAGTATTATCGCGATCTCGGCTTCGAGCACTTCATCTGCATCGACAACGGCTCGACAGACGGCACAGCCGAATTGCTGTCCGGCTTCGACGATGTCTCCCTTCTTTCTGCTCACGGATCCTACAAGGCGGCGAGATTTGGAAACGACTGGATCAACGAAGTCATCAACCGGCACTGCCAGCAGAAATGGGTCCTCTATGTCGACGCCGATGAGTTCCTGGTTTATCCGCATTGCGACACACGACCGATCGATCAACTGACCGCCTATATCGATTCCACCGGCGGTCATTCGCTGCGCTCGGTGATGATCGACATGTACAGCCGGCATCCCGTTCTCGAAAACATATGCGAACCCGGCCGCAATCCGCTCGAGGTCTGCAATCTCTTCGACCGGTCCGGCTATGTCGCGCATTTCGACGAACGCAACTGGACGATATGGATCAAGGGCGGCGTCCGCGGCCGGGTCTATTTCCATGACCGGCTCTGGGATGGTCCCGCGCTCAACAAGATCCCTCTCGTCTATATCGAAGGTGAACGTCTTTTTCTCAAATCATCGCACCAGGTCTGGCCGCTCTCCCTGAATTTGGGCGACATGCGCGGAGCGCTCGGCGTATCCGGCGCCCTTCTGCATTTCAAATTCCTGTCGACCTTCGTTCACAAGGTTGCCGATGCCGCGCACCGCTCCCAGCACACGGAGGAATATGCGGTATATTCCTCGAGCAAGGACAAGGATGATTTCGTCTACGACGATACGGGCACCTACCGCAGCTGGAAGGATCTCTCCGATCACGGGCTTATTCAGGGTGAAGGATGGAAATACTGGAAGAATGCCTCCGAAAGCGACGTCTAACCACTATTATCGGGAAGCCGCTTCAACCGCCGTCAAACACAAGCCCCGCCGAGGCGGGTTTTGTCGAGGCTTTCGCTGCCGCATTCGTCGAGGCGCCCTCAAGCAATGGACGCCACACCATCGGCGTAGGCTTCCAGCGCCTTCCGATTGAGAATACGGACTTTGCCCTGCATGCCGTCGACCACTTTGCTTTCGCGCAAACGCCGCAGGCATTGATTGACCTTTTCGCGCGACGCCGGCAGCGTCGCCGCCAGGTCATGTTGGGAGATGATCAGCTCATCGCCGCTATGTTGTGCATCCACTTTGTACACGGCAGAAAGGCGCAGCAGCGTCCGGGCCAATCTCTGCCTCAGGTTCGATCCAGCGTTGCAAATGATCCGCAGTTCGAGTTCGGAAACACGCGCCAGCGCCTTCGACAGGAGCTTCACCTGAAATTGCGGATCGTTCGCACACAAATCCCGCAGCAAACGACCATCGAAGTAATGCAGTTCGCAGTCCGATGAGGCGCGATATTCCAGGCTGAGGGATTGCTTGCGCAACACCTTCAATTCGCCGATCAAGCCGCCTTTTGGGATCATCTCCACGATGAACTCCTGTCCATCGGCAAGCGGCGTGCTTGCGCTCACCATTCCGCGCTGGACGCAGGCGAACATGTCGATGGCGTCCCCGGCGCAGCCAATCACCTCACCCCGTCGAAACTATCGAACACTCGAACGGCAAAACGGGAACTCGTGATCCAGATCACCACGGCCGCCGTATATGATATCTGCAGGCCCTGAAGTAACCGCTTCGCCTATTCGCGCCGCGCATGCACCAGTCTCGTTATCTCTTATAGTCAAATTACAATAATATAAAGTATTCATCTTGATTTATATACAACTAGTGACTAATGCTCACATAAATATACAATATAATGCAAATTTAATTCTAACTCATCGATTATTTTAAGCCACGACCGGATTTTTATACGATTTATGACAATCACTGAACGAAAGATTGGATCTATAGAATAATATCGTCCACTTTCATTAATTAATAATATTTCGTTTATATATCCAAAAAGCAAACAGTATCGTAAAGCTTTAAAAGAAGAACTTTGGGAAATAAAGAATTTATTCACCATTATGACCTCGGTCACAGACGTCAAACTTGTATTGAATCAAGCTTCGGATGGTATTTCTGGGATTCGCCCAACGGAGACGCGGATGGCGGGAAAAAATCAGGGCATCAACCCAGCTGACCTTTGGCGGCGTAGCACCGGGGTGCGGAAGGAAGGGCGTCCCTTCAATTCGTCAAAATCCCATACAATCAGCAGAATTTTGAAGCGCGCGTTAGACTTTGTCATTGCGGCATCTCTTTTATTTCTTCTGTCGCCGCTCCTTCTGTCGGGAGCAGTCATTATAATGCTCAGCGATCGGGGTGCCGTTTTCAAATCCCATCGGCTTATCGGCTATAGGGGAAAAGAGTTCGGTTGCCTCAAGTTTCGGACGACACGATCAGACGCAACGCCCAGCCTGCATGCGGCTATCGTCGGTGACATCCTGACGCGATCGAGCCTCTACAAGCTTCCGCAACTGATCAACGTGCTGCTTGGGCAGATGAGCCTCGTCGGGCCTCGCGCCATTGCCAAAGAGGAACTGCCCCATTACGGCGAACACGCCTATGCCTACGTCGCAGTCCGTCCTGGCCTGACCGGTCATTGGCAGATCAGCGAACACGTCAGTTATCAGAATAGAGTTTTCCTCGACGTCGAGTATCTGCGCAATTGGACACTCACGTTGGATTTCATGATAATGGCAAAGACTATGGCGGCCCTGCTTTCCAGGCACGCTTTACTGCCCAAGACGGACCTGTAGGGTCGTTCGGTTTTCCCTCATACTCGTAGCATTATCCGTGGGGGCGCTTGCCGGTCATAGGATCGCGCTCGGCAACAGAGTTCCTTTTCCGGCGCTTTCGCATATGCTCCCACAACGAGTAGGCGAATAGACCCGCCAGATAGCTCACTTCCATCAAGACAAGCGCTTGGAGGCAGTAGGCGATCGCATCCGAGAAGGAGGAACCTTTCAGCAGGATCACAGCACCCAAGGCAACGACCAGCAGAAATGCAAAGGTTGCAAAGGCCCAGGCGCGAATGGTCGCTCCAGCAGCGATGGAGATGGCAACCACGACAAGCGCGCTCTTCAGCATTAACCCGCTCCTCTCTTCACATCTCCTTTAAACCGCCGGCTGCCTCAATGACATGGCAAAAGCTCAAAGTCGAAGCGAAGTTCGATTAAAGTATTTTATCTATTATTGTTAAAATATTCCTAAAACACGCTCAGTAAGCCGACCGAACCAAGCGCAGAATATTCGGCTATTCATCCGACAGGGACGCTCTATCGTCCGAAACCAAGAGATGTTTGCGGCATGCAGCAAGATTAATGCACGTCATCATGTGCAGTAAGCCTCCTCCTTACCACGACAGAGTGATGAGCCTCCCCCGACAATCGACCACGGTTCAACGAAACAGGGCTCGCCGGTGAATGGCGAGCCCTGCTGATGTCCTGCATCGATAAGGCTATTTCGAGACTGCGGCGGCCAATTGCCGTTTTGCGCCGCGCTGGAGGCTGAAATTTTCAAGCCAAGTAACTTGTTTCCTCAATTTCAACGCCGGCTTTTCGATGAATCTCCACGAGAAGGCGGCAAAGCAGGTCGCAAGGATGCTACAGACAATGCCGTTCAACCACCAGTTATGCGCCCAAGATCCGAGCGCTACGAACGCCTGTTGAATGGGATAGCCGTAGAGAAAAACGCCATAGGAATAGTCGGCCCCACTGAGAATGCCAAGCTTGCGGGGCGAGGTCAGGCCGAGGAAGACCGTGACATATCCGATTGCCGGAATGGCAATGAAATCTCCAAAGGAAGTGAACCAATAGGCCCATAATATGATTGTGGCCGAAGCAAGGAAAATTCTCACATCCCAGAGAACCTTGTCCTTGTAGAGATAGAAGGTCACCCCCATGAGAAACGCGCAGATGAGCAGATTGCCCGACGCGGTCGTGGGCATGGTTGCCCAATCGCTCTCATGTTTCCAATACCTTGCGATACCGAAGCTGATGATCAAAGCCGGCGTTGCGATAAGGGCGATCACCCGCCGCCTGACCACGCCGAGCAGAAACAGGGCGGCGATCGCGGCATAGCACTCAAGCTCGAAGGGCACCGTCCAGAGCTGCCCATTGACCATTGCGGCGTCGGGATTATCCAGGAATACACCGGGGAGATTGAAGTGGATGTGGCCTGTGACATTCAGCAGATAAGTAAAGAACTGAGGATCGGTGAAATAGTCACTTAGGTCATACTCTGTATAGATCGCTCCGAGTATAAAGGCTGCCAGCAATACCTCCACCGCAAGGGCAGGGTAGATCCGGATAAATCGGTTGCCGAGAAAGGAGATCAATGTCTTCGACCGTTCAAGACTGCCAGCCACTAGGAATCCGCTCAAGACGAAGAACATCGGCAGCACTGATTTGATGACAGGACGGAAAGGCGACTCCCAGAGAAACAGGTCATCGCCGTATGTGACGCGGGCCGTATGTATCCAAAGTACTGAAAAAGCTAACAGTAATCGCATATAATCGAATCCTGTCGGTCGCCCTTTCGCTAGATCAAGCTTTTCGCCGAGAAACATCTGTGGCCCTTTCAGAAGTATTGACTCGATTTGGATTGGCAAGCTGTCGCCGCAGCGCAGCGGCGGCATGATTGCCGGGTCGGGACCGCGTGTCAGTGACCAGAGCTACATTAGGAAAAATTGAAGGAGAGAGCGCCCCTCTCCCGAAGACGAGGCAACTGACCACAACCCAATCGCCCTGCACTTTCCGCGGCGCCATGCGACGGTTGGAGTTGGACCAGGCGATCGGGCAGCGAATTCAAATGAGGAAACCATGAAATTTCTGGCCAGGCTGTTTTTGATTGTTCTCGCCTTTATCGGATTGGGCCTGATAGGAGGCGGCGCCCTGCTGCTCAGCCTCGGTGGCTCGCCCTATTACGCGATCGGCGGGGTTGCCTATCTGGCTGCCGCGCTTCTGCTGTGGCGCCGGCAGATGTCTGGCGCCCTCATTGTCCTGCTTGTCGCAGCTCTCACCCTTCCCTGGGCACTATGGGAGTCGGGTTTCAATTTTTGGGCGCTCTTTGCGCGTTTGATGTCCCCCATCGCACTGGCGGGCTTTGCACTTCTCTTTGCGCCGTCGCTGTCGCCAACCGCCAACCGGAAGCTCTTTTACGGCGGCACTTTGCTTGCGGCGATCCTGCTCGCGGCGGGGTTCAGCCTTGCTTTCACGCCGCATGGGCTGATCCGCCCTTCCGCCGATATCCCCGCCTATAAGACTGCCAAGGGCAACAACTCCCCCTCCGACTGGACATCCTATGGCCGCAGCACGGCCGGGGATCGCTACTCCCCATTCGATCAGATCAACCGCGGCAATGTTGCCAAGCTCGATCTTGCCTGGACATATCGCACCGGGAAAAGCGATGGCGCCGACCAGAACACGCCGCTGCAGATCGGCGACACGATCTACACCTGCACGCCGACGGACGTGATCGCAGCGCTTGACGCAGATACGGGCAAACCGC
Source organism: Rhizobium sp. H4 (assembly GCF_003013335.1). Taxonomy (NCBI): domain Bacteria; kingdom Pseudomonadati; phylum Pseudomonadota; class Alphaproteobacteria; order Hyphomicrobiales; family Rhizobiaceae; genus Rhizobium; species Rhizobium sp. H4. Next base: position 19,373 of record NZ_PSOW01000010.1, on the reverse strand, counting down.
GCTGGACCTTCGATCCGAAGGCGGCGGCGCCGTACTGGCAGCGCTGCCGCGGCCTCGGTTACTACAAGATGCCATCGGAGGCCCAATCAGCCGACGGTCTTTGCAATGAGCGTCTGGTGCAGACGACGATCGATGCCCGCCTCCTGGAGATCGACAGCAAGACCGGCGCGTTCTGCAAGGGCTTCGGAGACAATGGCACCGTGCGGCTTTCCCAGGGCATGGGTGAAGTCAAGTCAGGTTACTATTTCCAGACATCGGCCCCGCTGATTGCCCGTAATCTGATCGTCGTCGGAGGCTGGGTCATCGACAATCAGGAGGTTGGAGAACCCTCGGGCGTCATCCGCGCCTTCAATGTCGTCACCGGCGAACTCGAATGGGCATGGGATCTCGGCAATCCCGAGATCACCAAACTCCCGCCGGAGGGCCAGACCTATACGCGGGCCACGCCGAACATGTGGACGACTGCGGCATTCGACGACAAGCTCGGCCTCATCTATGCACCGCTCGGCAATACCACCCCGGATTATTACGGCGTCAATCGCCCGGCTTTCGCCGATCAATACAATGCCACTTTGGTGGCGCTCGATGTCACGACGGGACGGGAGAGATGGAAGTTCCAGACCGTGCATCACGATATCTGGGACTATGACCTGCCGGCCCAGCCGGTTCTGCTCGACCTGCCCGATGGCAATGGCGCCACCGTGCCGGCTCTCCTACAGACCACCAAACGCGGGCAGCTTTTCCTGCTCAACCGTCAGAGCGGTGTACCCCTTGCCGAGGTTCAGGAGAGACCAGTGCCGCAGGAAGGCGGCGCACCGGAAGAGAAGCTGTCTCCGACGCAGCCCTATTCCGTCGGCATGCCGACGATCGGTGCGGAACGGGTGACGGAGCAGACGGCTTGGGGACTGACGATGTTCGATCAGTTAGCATGCCGCATCGCCTTTCGAAAAATGCGCTACGACGGCGATTTCACCCCGATCGGCCCGCAATATGCGATCCAGCAGCCGGGAAATCTTGGCGGCCTCAATTGGGGGAGCGTGTCGGTCGACCTGCCCAACAACCGGGTCTTCCTGAACGATATCCGCGTGCCCAGCCTCTTCGCACTCATTCCCCGCGGGGAGTATGTCGATTTTGCCCTAACCACGACCGCTCACGGCCCCTCCGCCCCGCAGCGCGGCACGCCTTACGGCATGGCCACCGAAATGTGGACCTCGAGACTCCGCGTTCCCTGCACGCAGCCGCCCTTCGGCACCGTCACAGCCGTGGATCTGAACACACGCAAGATCGCATGGCAGGTCCCGGCCGGGACCGCCGAACAGCTCGGGCCGTTTAAGATCAAAACCAATCTGCCGATGCCAATGGGCCTGCCGAGTTATGCCGGCACGTCGGCGACCGCCGGCGGCGTCGTCTTCTTTGCCGGCTTCCAGGATTATTACATCCGCGCCTACGACGCCGAGAACGGCGATGAGCTCTGGAAATATCCCCTACCGGTCGGCTCGAGCGCCACGCCCATGACCTACGTCTCGCCGAAAACCGGCAAGCAATATGTGGTGATCTCGGTTGGCGGAGCGCCATATTCCAAGGACAACGGCGATTACGTGTTCGCCTTTTCTCTAAAAGACGAAGATTAGCGCCGCTGCCGGTCACACTGTGCTATTTTGGTCCGATGAGGAACTGAGGCTACGAGCGTGACGCGAAAACTGGCGGCGATCCTGGTCGCGGATGTAGTCGGCTAAAGCCGTCTCGCCGGTGCGGACGAGGATCGCATCCTGGCGCGGCTGAGAACCCTGCGCAGCGACCTGGTCGATCCGACAATCGCCGTGCACAATGGCCGTATCGTCAAGCCCACCGGCGATCGAAGCCTCATCGAGTTTCGCAGCGCCGTCGACGCCGTGCGCTGCGCGATCGAGGTGCCGACGGCGATGGTCGAGCGCAATATCGGCGTGCCTCCGGAGCATCGCATCGAGTTCCGGGTCGGGATCCTTTGCGATGTCACCGGAATTGCCGAACCAGAAGTCAATCTTGGTCTTATCGGCGGCAGCGGGACCAGCAAGAATCGCTGTAGCGAGAAGGGCGCCGGCGGCGCGGCGCTCCGCCGATGAACCTGCTGAAGGCGACAGTGCGCGATGGCCGGCTGGCGATTGCAGGTTCCGATGCCAGCCTGCCCCTGCCGGCCCGCTTCGCCCAAGCCGCCGTCAATGGCCGCGAAGGCTGGCCTGGTATCGCTCCGCCGATGACAATAACCTTGTGAAAAAGCTCATACTAGGGCACAATTTATGAACGCATCTGAAGTTGCGGCACGATCTCATAGCCGGCCGTCTCGCGCCGAGTGACAGTTCGCGCCGGAGGGGCGGCGTCGATGGATCAGGGGTTCTTTCTTCTGTTCGCTACGGTGTCCGTGGTCACCGCTCTGACGGTGGTCCTGGCGCGGAATCCGGTTCACAGCGCATTGGCGTTGATGGCGTGTTTCCTCAATATCTCGGCCATCTTCGTCTTGCTCGAGGCGCCGTTCCTCGCGGTTATCCAGATCTTTGTCTATGTCGGCGCGATCATGGTCCTGTTCCTGTTCGTGATCATGATGATCGATGTGCGCGAAGCGGTGTTGCAGCGGTTCTTGCCGGGCGGCAACCTGTTGGCTCTGGTGCTGGTCGTCGTGCTTGGGCTCGAGATGCTGGTGCTGGTGCTCTGGAGCGACCGCTTTTCGGTCATCGAACCTGTCGCCATGCGCGGCGGCGATCAGATCAGGCAGCTCAGCACGACACTTTTCGCCGACTATCTCCTGCCGTTTGAAATCGCCTCCGTGATCCTTTTGGCGGCCCTGGTCGGCGCCATCGTGCTGGCGCGGAAGGAGCAGGACTGATGGTTCCGCTCTCGTGGTATATTGTGCTTGGAGTGGTCCTGTTCGTGATCGGAGCAGCGGGCGTACTGATCAGGCGCAACATTCTGGTGGTGCTCATGTCGCTGGAGCTTTTGCTCAACTCCGTCAACATCAACTTCATCGCTTTCGGGCATTACTACGACGATTTCCGCGGGCAGATCTTCGCGATCTTCGTCATCGCAATCACCGCGGCGGAGGTTGCCGTCGCCCTCGGTATCCTGGTCGCCCTCGTGAGGAACAAGTCCACCCTCAAGGTCGACGACGTGACCATGATGAAAGGATAGCGGTTTGGACCCGGTGATATCGATCCGGCCGCTGCTTGCCGTTGCCGTCGCAGGCATGGCGGCCCTTGCGATTCTCCTTCTGAACAACCGCGAGAAACTCCGCGATATCGTCTCGCCCTTGGCCGCAATCGTCATGTTCGCGATTGTCGCCTCGATGGCACCCACCGTGCTGGCTGGCGGGACGATCGATTTGCGCCTGTTCGAGATCCTGCCGGGGATTGACTTCGCTTTCCGGGTCGATGCGCTCGGCATGGTGTTTGCCACCGTCTCGTCGCTGCTGTGGATCGTGGCCGCGATCTATTCCATCGGCTACATGCGGCACTTGAACGAGCATGCGCAGACCCGGTTCTTCGCCTGCTTCGCCAGCAGTCTGGCCGCCGCCGCCGGGGGTGCCTTCGCCGCCAATCTGTTTACGCTGGTGATCTTCTACGAGGTGCTCAGTCTCGTTACCTATCCCCTCGTCTACCACCACGAGGACGAGCAAGGATGGACGGGCAGCCGCAAGTACCTCGTCTATCTGATGGGCGCGTCGAAAAGCGTGCTGCTCGCCGCGCTGGCGCTGACCTACCACATTGCGGGGTCGCTCGACTTTGTGAGGGGCGGGCTGCTGGCGGGAGCTGATGCCTCGGCGCTGCTGCTGACGGTCGTTTATTTCTGCTATCTCTTTGGCTTCGCCAAGGCCGCGGTGATGCCGATGCACGCCTGGCTGCCTGCCGCGATGGTGGCTCCGACACCGGTCAGCGCGCTCCTGCATGCGGTGGCCGTGGTCAAGATGGGCGTGTTCTGCGTGCTGCGCGTGGTCTTCCATGTCTTCGGCGTCGAGCTGGTGGGGAAGCTGGGCCTCGGCATCGCCACGGCCTATCTGGTTTCATTCACGATCCTCACGGCATCGATCTACGCCCTCACGCGGGACGACCTGAAGGCGAGGCTCGCCTATTCGACCGTCAGCCAACTCTCCTACATCGTGCTGGGCGCGGTTCTGTTGTCGCCGGTCGCGATGGTCGGCGGGATCGTTCACATCGCGGCGCATGCGTTCTCCAAGATCACACTGTTTTTCTGCGCGGGTTCAATCTATTGCGCGTCTGGCAAGCGCAACATCAGCGATATGGCTGGGATCGGCCGCAGGCTGCCCTGGACGATGGGGGCGTTCCTCATCGGTTCGCTCAGCATGATCGGGATGCCGCTGACCGCGGGCTTCGTCAGCAAGTGGTATCTGGCACGGGGTTCGGTGGAGGCGGGGGAAATCCCCTTCCTGATCGTGCTCCTCATAAGTTCGGTCCTGAACGCCGCCTATTTCCTGCCAATCAGCTATCTCGCCTTTTTCGGGACTGAGGCACAGGAGGGCCCCGCGACGGTTCGGGAAATTCCGATGGTCACCATCCCGCTGGTCGCGACCGCCATCCTGTCGGTGCTGATGGGCATCTTCCCCGGCTATTTCCTCACCTTGGCGGACGGAGTGGTCAGATGATCAAGCGCGTGGTCGATTTCTTTGGTGCCGAAATATATGCGCATCAGCGGCGCCGGCTGTTTTATCTGGCGCTCGTTGTTATCGTGATCGCCGACTTTCTCGTTCCCCGCGAACACGCCGAATACCTGTGGGACCGCCTGCCGGGCTGGTCGGCCGTCTACGGCTTCGGCTCCTGCGTGCTGCTCATCTTCGTTTCCAAGTTTCTCGGCCATCGGGCTGGGCTGATGCGGCGCGAGGATTACTATGACTGACTTCATCCATCCGGCCCTGCTCTTCATTCTCGGCGCTCTGCCGATCCCATTCCTCAGAGGATCGATCCGCAAGGCTTATCTGCTGCTGATCCCGGCGTTGGCGATCCTCGCCGTGGTTACGATGCAGCCGGGCAACTACGGCGCGGCGTCGTTCCTCGGGCAGCAAATCCAAGTCGCGAAGGTCGACAAGCTGAGCAGCGTCTTCGCCACGGTTTTCACCATCATGGCCCTGATTGGAACGGTCTACGCGCTGCACTTGCCTCGCCCCGGCCAGCACGTCGCTGCGTTCGTCTACGTCGGGAGCGCGCTCGGCGTGGTATTCGCCGGCGACTACCTGACGCTGTACCTGTTCTGGGAAGGCATGGCGTTTGCCTCTGCCTATCTGGTCTTCGCACAGGGCGGCCGGCAAGCGATCAGCGCCGGGTTCCGGTATCTCATGGTCCATATCACCGGCGGCGTCGTCCTGCTTGGCGGCATCATTCTCTACGGGCTTTCAACAGGCTCGCTACTCCTAGACCCGATCGGCGGGGGGATGGGCGCCGGCGCCTACTTGATCCTTGCCGGGTTCCTTCTGAACGCCGCCGTGCCGCCGCTCAACGCCTGGCTGACCGACGCTTACCCTGAGGCAACCGTCACCGGGGCGGTATTCATGAGCGCCTTCACCACCAAGACCGCCGTTTATGTGCTGGCGCGCGCGTTTCCGGGAACCGAGCTTCTCGTTTGGCTCGGCATCGCGATGGCGCTTTACGGCGTCATCTATGCAGTACTGGAGAACGACTGCCGGCGCCTGTTGGCCTATCACATCGTCAGCCAGGTGGGTTATATGGTGGCGGGCGTCGGTATCGGGACCGAGATGGCTGTCAACGGCGCCACCAGCCATGCCTTTGCGCATATCCTATACAAGGCGCTTCTGTTCATGGGTGCCGGGGCGGTGATCTACGTCACCGGCCGGCGCAAGCTGACCGAGCTTGGCGGGCTCTACAAGACCATGCCGCTGACGGTGGCGCTCTACATGGTCGGCGCCTTCGCGATCTCGGCATTTCCCTTCTTCTCGGGCTTCGTCACCAAATCGATGGTGATCGCCGCCGCCGGACAGGATCATCGGGCGCTGGTGGTGCTGGCGCTGACAATGGCATCGTCGGGGACCTTCCTGCACACGGGCTTGAAGCTGCCGTTTTACATGTTTTTCGGCACGGACCGGAAACTGGAGGCGCGGGAGCCGCCGCGCAACATGCTGGCCGCCATGGGAATGGCGGCGGTGCTTTGCATTGCGATCGGAGTGTTCCCGCAGCCGCTTTATGCGCTTCTGCCCTATCCGGTCGACTTCGAACCTTACACTGGCCTCCATGTCACGGAGAGCCTCGGCTTGCTGATGTTCACTGCCTTCGGGTTCGTGCTGTTCCTGCGGGCGCTCGACCCGGAAAACACCATTAGCATCGACACCGACTGGTTCTATCGCAAGGGCGGACGGGTCTTCATGTGGTTCGCCGAACGACCGCTGGCGCGCTACGAGAAGGCGGTGAGCGGGGTGTCCGAAACCGCGGCGCTACCCCTGCTGTATGGGGCGGCACGGGCGGGACTGCGGATCGATCTCACCGTGGTAGACGCCATCGTGAACGGCGTTGCCCGCTCGATCCTGCGCGGCGGCGGGCGGCTCCGGCAACTCCAGACCGGCGTCGTGACCCATTACGTGCTGGCGATGATCGTCGGTGTGATCGCGGCCACCGCCATCTTCGCCGTGGCGTGGCGGTAGGGGGTCCCATGGGGTTACCGCTACTCAGCCTCATCATATTCACACCCGCCGCCGGGGCAGCGGTTCTGATGTTTCTGCGCAGCGACGCTGCTGTGCGGTGGATGGCGCTGGGTGTCACCGTCCTCGACCTTGCTCTCTGCATCGCTATGTTGGTCGGTTTTGACACCACGACCCACGCGATGCAGTTTACCGAGACGCGCCCGTGGGTTCCTGCGCTCGGGATCACCTATGCGCTTGGCATCGACGGAATCAGTGCGCTCTTCGTTTTCTTGACCGCGCTGCTGGGCTCGACCTGCGTGCTCGCCTCGTGGGTCGCGATCGACCGCAAGGTGAAGGAATTCATGGTCAGTCTGCTGGCCATGGAGGCGCTGATGCTGGGGGTTTTCTGCGCACTCGACCTGTTCTTGTTTTACGTCTTCTGGGAAGCGATGTTGATCCCGATGTACCTGATCATCGGCGTCTGGGGCGGCGACGGCCGGGTCTATGCGGCTTTCAAGTTCTTCCTTTACACGCTGGCAGGCAGCGTCCTGTTCCTGGTCGGCGTCATCGTGCTCTATTTCAGCGGCGGCGAGACCTTCGACATTCTCGCTCTGACAGCACAGGATTTGCCGTTCCGGGTCCAGTCGTGGCTGTTCTTCGCTTTCCTGGTTGCCTTCGCGGTCAAGGTGCCGATGGTCCCGGTCCACACCTGGCTACCGGACGCCCATGTGCAGGCGCCGACAGCGGGCAGCATCATCCTCGCCGGAGTACTGCTGAAGATGGGCGCCTACGGCTTCCTGCGATTCTCGCTGCCGATGCTGCCGGAGGCGTCAGTGTATTATTCCACCCTGATGCTTTCGCTTTCGGCACTTGCGATCGTCTATGGCGGGTTGCTTGCGCTGGCGCAGGACGACCTCAAGAAGCTGGTGGCCTATTCCAGCATCAGCCACATGGGCTTCGTGACGATGGGGATTTTCGCGCTGAACCTCCGCGGGCTCGAGGGCGGTATCCTGCAAATGTTCAATCATGGCGTGACAACGGGCGCGTTGTTCCTGTTCGTCGGCCTGATCTACGAGCGGACCCACACCCGCAGCATCGCCGATTATGGCGGGCTGATGAAGGCAGCACCGGTCTATACCGCCTTTCTTGCCTTGTTCATCCTGTCGTCGATGGCGCTGCCGGGAACGAATTCGTTCGTGGGCGAGTTGCTCGTGCTGTCCGGCGGGTTTGCAGCCAACCCGGCCGTCGGCGCGGCCGCCGCTCTGGGCGCATTGCTGGGCGCGGCCTATCTGCTTGGCATGTATGGTAAAGTCGCGCTTGGTCCGGCGAGCGTCAGCGCCCGGTTCAAGATGCGTGACGTAAACGCCCGCGAGCTCGCTGCGATCCTGTCGCTGAGCGTCTTCGTGCTCTGGGTCGGGCTCTATCCAAAACCTTTCCTCAACATCATCGATGCCTCGGCGAAACATCTGCTGGCGCAGGTGCACGGTGAGGAGAGCGGCCAATGACCGCCGCTGCGCTTCTCCAGTCGGTCCTTGCGAGCCTGCCCGAGATCATCGTGATCACAGGGGCCTGTATCCTGCTGATCCTCGGACAGTTTGTGCCAAAGAGACAGGAATATTTCCTTGTCTCGGCGTCCGTTGCCATCGTGCTGTTTGCCGCCTTGGCAACACTGATGCTGGCGGGCGAGGTGCGGCCGGCCTACACGGGCATGTTCGTCGCCGACCGCTTCGCGGTCTTCTTCAAGTTCGTGTTCTATTTGGCCACGGTTCTGACATTCCTCCTCTCGCGAAAATATGCGGATGTCGAAGGGATCGGCAGCAGCGAATACTATGTCCTGCTGCTCTTCGCGCTTTCGGGAATGATGATCATGGCGTCGGCCACCGATCTCCTGTCGATCTATGTGGGCCTCGAACTGGTGGTGCTCTGTACCTATGTGCTGACCGGCTTCCTGCGGCGAGAGCGGCGATCGAACGAAGCGGCGCTGAAATATGTGATCCTTGGCGCGGTCTCGACCGGGATTTTCCTTTACGGCGTTTCGCTGGTCTACGGGCTGACCGGCACCACGCAACTGGACGCGATGGCTGCAGCGGTGACCGGCGATCCGCTCGATCCCGGATTGCTGCTGGCGGTCGTCTTCATTGTCGCGGGGCTGGTCTTCAAGGTCGGCGCGGTGCCGTTCCATATGTGGGTTCCGGACGTCTACGAAGGCGCGCCGACGACGATCACCGCCTTCATGTCGGTCGGCCCGAAAGCGGCAGGGTTCGCGGTTATCCTGCGGGTGTTCCTCAACCCTCTGGTCGCAGCCTCGGACGTCTGGATCATCGTCGCCGTCATTGCGGTGGCGACGATGGCGCTCGGCAGTTTCGTCGCGCTGGTCCAGGATAATTTCAAGCGCCTCCTGGCCTATTCCAGCATCGCTCATGCCGGCTTCGCCATTTTCGGCGTGGCCGCCGGCGGCGCCGATGGGATCGCCAGCGTGATGCTCTATCTGCTGATCTACGCGTTCATGAATCTCGGCATTTTCGGCACCGTCATCATGATGCGGAACGGCGATTTCTCGGGCGAGGTCATCGACGACTATGCGGGTTTCGCCAAGTCGCATCCGGGGCTGGCGCTTCTGATGCTGCTCTATCTCTTCTCGCTGGCCGGCATTCCGCCGACGGCCGGGTTCTTCGCCAAGTTTTACGTGCTGGTCGCCCTTGTCGAGCGTGGTTTCGTCATGCTTGCGGTTATCGCAGTACTGCTCAGCGCCGTCGCCGCCTATTTCTACATCCGCATCGTGATGGTGATCTACATGCGCGAGCCTAAGAGGGCGTTCGCCCCGGCACTGACGCCTCTGGTCGGCGCGACACTCGCCGTCACCGCTGCCGGCACGATCGGCATCGGCCTGTTTCCGTCGTGGTTTCTGAAGCTTGCCCAAGATTCGGTATTTGGCGGGTGAGCGATTGGATTTGCAATGATCACACCGACGGAATAGACTTGAAAGCAGAGGAAGGATTGCCCAAGTCGCGCCGCGGCGTGACCGATTTACCCGATCGGGATGAGGTCGATGGGCGACCGGTGCAGTGACATGACTGCAATGGAATTCTTGCCGGTTCTTTTCATGGTCGCCGGAGTCGTTCTGGTGACGGGGGTGACGTTGTTCGTCTCCTCGCTGCTGCGCCCATCCAATCCTTATCCCGCCAAGAACATGCCCTATGAATGCGGCATGGACGCCGCGGGCGAGGCGTCGGCGGGCCGCTTCAGGGTACCGTTCTTTATTCTCGCGATCCTGCTGGTCGTTTTCGATGTCGAAGCGATGTTCCTCTTTCCCTGGGCTGTCGTCCTGAAAGAGATCGGGCTGGTCGGCTATATCGAAATGATCGTCTTCATGGTGCTGCTTCTCGTGGGCTTCGCCTACGCCTGGCTGAAAGGAGCGCTGGAATGGGAGGCGTAAACAACGCGATCCGCGACAGCGTGCTGTTCACCACGGCTGACAGCATCATCAGTTGGAGCCGCAGATCGGCGCTGTGGCCGGAGACCTTCGGCATCGCCTGCTGCGCCATCGAGATGATCTCCGCCGGTTGCGCCCGCTACGATCTCGACCGGTTCGGTGTCGTGTTCCGCCCTTCGCCGAGACAATCCGACGTCATGATCATCGCCGGCACCGTGACACGGAAATTCGCGCCCGTCGTGCGGCGGCTCTATGACCAGATGCCGGAACCACGCTGGGTGATCGCAATGGGCACCTGCGCTATTTCGGGCGGGGTCTACAACACCTACGCCGTGGTGCAGGGATCGGAAACCTTCGTGCCCGTCGATGTACATGTGCCTGGCTGTCCGCCCCGGCCTGAGGCGCTGATGCACGGCTTCCTTCTGCTTCAAGAAAAGATCAAGAGGTCGCGGGCACTCGCCGGCACGCCTCTGGATCGGGTTATAGCATCATGAGTGCGGAGCCGTCCCTCAATCGCGCTCCGATCATGGAGCGCTTCGGAGAAACAATCGAGGACCTCGGCACTGCGCACGGCATCGAGGCCTTTGCCGTTCCGCCGGAGAGGATCGTCGAGTTCTGCCGGTTCCTGAAAGAGCATCCGGCGCTGCAATTCAATTTCCTCTCGGACGTTTGCGGGGTCGATCATTATCCCGAAATGCCGCGGTTCGAGGCGGTCTACCATCTCTATTCGCTGCCCAACAGGCGGCGGGTCCGCATCAAGTGCCGCCTTGGCGATCCCCCTGAAGTGCCTTCGGTCACGGGAGTCTGGCGCACCGCCAACTGGCATGAGCGTGAGGCCTGGGACATGTATGGCATCCGGTTCACGGGACATCCCGATCTGCGCCGGATCTATATGTGGGAAGGCTTCGAGGGCTTTCCTCAGCGCAAGGATTTCCCCCTCAGGGGCTTTAGGGACAAGTTGAACCCCTTCGGTGCCGAAGGTCCGCCGCCAACGCAGCCCGACCTTGCCACCAGGGACATTCCGTAGGGGAGGCCGTTCGACGCCGGACCGTTGAGATGACTGAAGTCACCGAACTCAGCAGGCCTGAGGGCGAAGCGCTCAATACCAGGGAAGTGCTTCTCAACCTCGGTCCGCAGCACCCCAGCACCCATGGGGTTCTTCGGCTCGTCCTCGAACTGGACGGCGAATTCGTCGAGCGCGTCGATCCGCATATCGGCTACCTCCATCGCGGCACCGAAAAACTGGCGGAGAGCTTCACCTATACCCAGATTTTCCCGCTGACGGACCGGCTCGACTATCTCTGCCCGCCCTCGAACAACCTTGCGTTCGCGCTGGCAGTGGAGAAACTCCTCGGCATAGAAGCACCGATCCGGGCGCAATATATCCGCGTGATGATGGCCGAGCTGTCACGGATCTCCGGTCACCTCCTGATCACGGGCGCTTTGCCGATGGATCTCGGCGCCATGACCGCGCTGCTTTACGTCATGCGCGAACGTGAAATGATCATGGACCTCCTGGAAATGATCACCGGTGCGCGCATGCACACCTCGTTCTGCCGGGTCGGCGGAGTGCGCGAGGACTTGCCTGACGAATTCTTCCCGAAGATCCGGGAGTTTTGCGACATCTTCCCGAACCGGATCCGCGACTATGAGCGACTGCTCGAAGATAACCGGGTGTTTCTCAATCGCACGAAGGGGATCGGCGTGATCTCCGCCGAGGATGCTGTCGATCTCGGCCTCAGCGGCCCGAACCTGCGTGCGTCCGGTGTCGACTGGGACATCCGGCGCGATGAGCCCTACGAGATCTACGACCGGCTGGATTTCAACGTCATCACCCGTGACGAGGGCGATTGCTATGCACGCTGGCGATGCCGCGTCGACGAGATGCGCGAAAGCATAGGGATCATCGAACAATGCATCGACCAGATGCCTGAGGGGCGGTTCCAGATCGATATGCCGACAATCGCCTTCCCGCTGGACAAGGATCGGGTGCACTGCTCGATGGAGGCGCTGATCCAGCATTTCGACCTGTCGGCCTACGGCTTCAAGGTGCCGAAGGGCGAGGTCTATTCGGCAATCGAGGCGCCAAAGGGCGAGCTTGGCTTCTACATCATCAGTGACGGCTCGCCAAAACCGTTCCGCATGAAGGTGCGGGCACCCTCGTTCGTCAATCTTCAGGCCCTCTTCGGGGTCACCAACGCCCGCTATCTGGCGGACATGATCGCCGTGCTCGGCAGCCTCGACCCCGTGATGGCCGAGGTGGACAAGTAGCAGAGGATTTGGAACGTGATGGCCATGCGCGAAAAGATCGAAGAGGCGGCGGCGCGGTATCCCGACCAGCGCTCGGCGATCATGCCCGCGCTTCGGATCGCGCAGCGGGAGCATGGCCATCTGCCTGGTCCGGTGCTGGAGGAGGTCGCCAACATTCTCGGGGTCGAGCGGATCTGGGTCTACGAGCTGGCAACCTTCTACACGCTCTTCCATACCGAACCGGTGGGCATGTTTCACCTGCAGCTTTGCGACAACGTCTCCTGCATGCTGTGCAGATCCGAGGACCTGCTGAGGCATCTGGAGGAGGTCCTCGGGATCAAGAAGGGCGAGACCACCCCGGACCTGCTGTTCACGCTTTCGACCGTCGAATGCCTCGGCGCCTGCGAGATGGCTCCAGTGATGCAGGTCGGCGACGACTATCACGGCGACCTCGACATCGCGCGAATCGACGCGCTTCTCGACAGGTTGCGAACGGAGGCGGGGCAAGCGACTGGTGCCGATCTCGCCTCAGCAGCACCGCCGGGAGAATAGCCTCATGTTCGAACCGATCCTCCTCAAGAATGTCGATGTTCGGGATGGCCATCTGCTCTCCACCTTCGAGGCCGGCGGAGGCTACCAGGCTCTGGCCACGGTACTTCGCGAATACACGCCCGACGAGGTTATTGATCTCGTCAAACGGTCCAACCTGCGCGGTCGCGGCGGTGCCGGATTCCCAACGGGCATGAAATGGGGTTTCGTACCGAAGCGGACCGGCAAGCCGACATATCTGTGCTGCAACGCCGATGAGGGCGAGCCGGGCACGTTCAAGGACCGGATCATCATGGAGCGCGACCCGCATCAGCTGATCGAGGGGTTGGCGGTAAGTGCATACGCGATTGGGGCCGAAACCGCTTATGTCTACATTCGCGGAGAATATGTGACGGCGATCCGTCGGTTGGAGCAGGCGATCGCCGAGGCCCACGCAAAGGGTTATCTCGGAAAACGCATTCTGGGCTCGGATTTCAATTTCGCCGTACACATCCACTGCGGCGCCGGCGCCTATATCTGCGGCGAAGAGACTGCGATGCTCGAGTCGCTCGAGGGCAAACGGGCGCAGCCGCGATTGAAGCCGCCATTTCCGGCCGTGGCGGGGCTCTACGCCAGCCCGACAGTGATCAACAATGTCGAGACGCTCGCTTGCGTGCCGCATATCGTTATGCGGGGGGCGGACTGGTTTCGGGGCATCGGCCCGGACAAGAGCCCCGGCCCGAAGCTCTACTGCCTCAGTGGGCAGGTGCACAAACCCGGCCTCTATGAATTGCCGATGGGCATACCGCTGCGCGAACTGGTCGAGAACCACGCCGGCGGCGTGCTGCCGGGACGCAGAATCAAGGCGGTGATCCCGGGCGGGGTCTCAGCGCCGGTCATACCGGAGCACGGGCTGGAAGTGAGGATGGATTTCGACTCGCTGGCTGCCGCCGGTTCGATGCTCGGTTCGGCTGGCGTTATCGTGATCGACGACTCGACCTGCATGGTCAAGGTCGCGACCCGGATCATCGAATTTTTCCATCATGAGTCCTGCGGCAAGTGCACGCCGTGCCGGGAAGGATTGAACTGGACCGTAAAAGTATTGCGCCGGATTGAGACCGGGGAAGGTGCTGCCGGCGATCTGGAGCAGCTGGAGATGCTCTGCAAGGGCATTTTCGGCAATACGTTTTGTGCCTTGGGTGACGGCGCAGCGATGGGATTGCGGGCGGCACTCGCGCATTTCCGCGATGAGTTCGTCGCCCATATCGAGGAGCACAGGTGCCCCTTTCACTGAAGCCTGCACCGCGACAGGACTGCGAGGAAGTATGGTTAGCATTACGATCGATGGACGAACGCTGGAAGTTGAGGCTGGCTCGACAGTGCTACAGGCCGCCCGGCGTTTGGGCATCGATATCCCAACCTTCTGCTATCTGAAGCGCCTGCCGCCGCTGGCCTCCTGCCGCATGTGCCTGGTGGAGATCGAGGGGCAGCGGCGGCTGCAGCCGTCCTGCGCCACCGCCGTCACCGAGGGTATGGTGGTGCGGGCGAACACAGCTCTGATCGAGGAAACGCGCGCTTCCATGCTCGATATGCTGCTCGCCAACCACCCCCTCGACTGTCCGATCTGCGACAAGGGCGGCGAATGCGAGCTTCAGAACATGGTGATGGCCTACGGGCCTCGCAAAAGCGAGTTTCACGATCCCAAACGTGTCTTCCATTCCGAGGACATCCGTCTCAGCCCGGTCATCATCATGAACGTCAACCGCTGCATCCAGTGCCAGCGCTGTGTCCGGATGTGTGAGGAGGTCGTCGGCGCGGTCGCCCTGGGTACCGTCGAAAAAGGCATGGATACCGCCGTCACCGGCTTCGAGGGTAGTCTCGCAAGCTGCGACCAGTGCGGCAATTGCGTCGAGGTCTGCCCGGTCGGCGCGCTGATGAGCTTTCCCTATCGCTACAAGGCGCGGCCCTGGGATCTGGTCGAGACCGACACGGTCTGCCCGCATTGTGGCACCGGTTGTCAGTTGACGGTGGGCACGCGCAAGGGCGAGTTCATGCGGGTGCGTTCGAAGTGGGACGAGGGGCTTAACCGCGAAGTGCTCTGCGTACGGGGACGCTTCGGCCTCGATTTCGTCGAGAGCCGGGACCGGATCAAGCGACCGATGATCCGTCGTGATGGTACCCTGGTTTCGGTTTCCTGGGACGAAGCGGGGGACTATCTGCGCCAGCGGCTGTCGGCCGTCGAGGGCAAGGCTGCCGGCGGGCTGGCCTCGCCTCGCCTACCCAACGAGATACTCTATCAGTTTCAGAAGCTGATGCGGACGGCATTCCAGACCAACAGCATTGATTGTTCGTCACGCTGGTCCACGCCCTTCGATACGCTCGGCCCGCTAATGGCAGCCTTCAACAGCCGCGCACCGCTGGACGAAGTGATCGGCAACGACTGTGTGCTCGTGGTCGGCGGCAACGTCACCGAGGAGAACCCGGTCACCGAATACCTGCTGCGGGATGGCGTGCGGCGGCGGCAGACCGGATTGCTCATGCTCTCGGCGCGGCCATCCCGTCTGGATGCCGATGCCAGGGTGGTGGTTCGCGTGCCGCCGGGCGGAGAAGCGGCGTGCCTTGCGGCGGTGGTGACCGGTCTCGTAGCGGCAGTTGGTGAGGCCTTGCCGGGCACCGTTCTTGCGGGCATCGGCGCGGCAATCGGCAAGTCAGCGGTGGAAACCGGAATTGACGGGCCCGATCGTCTGGCCGCGGCGCTCAAGGACGGCCGCAGCGTCACCGTGCTTGTCAGCGTCGACCTCCTGAGATCACCCGAAGCGAGCGCGACGCTGCAGCAGATCAATAATCTGCTGCAGGCTCTGCGCCTGCTCGGCAAGGACCTGGCGATGCAGTTCCTCTTCGACCGTGCCAACCAGATGGGCGCCTGGGACATGGGAGTTCTGCCGGCGGCTCTGCCGGGGCTGCGGGCGGTAACCGACGAGGTAGCGCGCACAACTCTTGCGCGGAACTGGGGCGCCGAAATCCCGTCTGAACCCGGCGCGGATCTCGACGCCATTCTGGAGCTCTGCGTCGGCGGGCGAATGGGCGCTCTCTACATCGTCGCAACCGACCCCCTGATTGCCTATCCCGACAGGGATTTCGTGTCGCGGGCGCTTGGCGCCGCCGATCTCCTGATCGTGCAGGACGCCTTCCTCACGGATACGGCGGGCCTTGCCGAGGTCGTCCTACCCGCGGCAGGTTACGGCGAGGAAACCGGCACGTTCACCAACAACGAGGGCCGAATCCAGAAGGTCCGCAAATTCCGCGAACCCGCCTTCGAGGCGCGGAGCAATCTGGCGATCTTCGACTTCGTCGCGGCGCTTCGCAACCAGGCACTGCGGCCGTCGACGCAAGGCGAAATTTTCGACGAGATTGCGCGGTTTGTTCCCGCCTACCAGGGATTGACGCAGGACGGACTTGGCGCCGACGGCGCATTCACCAAGGCGGTGCCGACGGCACCTGCGGCCAGGTTCTTTGCGCCGCCGCCCGTCCCGCCAGCAGCCGACCGGCTCATGCTGATCACCGGGGACTGCCTGTTCCACAACGGCTATCTTTCCGAACGGTCGGACATCCTGAACACGGTCGCCAATGATCCCTATGTCGCGATGAGCGCGCAGGATACCGCACAGCTTGGCCTTTCGGATGGCGATCAGGTCATTGTGCGTTCCGCCCAGGGCGAACTGACGGCCCAGCTCAAGGTCGACGGGCGGTTTCCCAAGGGCCTCGTCTTCGTTCCGGAAAACTATAGAGCCTTGCGTCTCAACGGCCTGATGCGGCGGGGTGAATACCCATGCCCGGTGGAGGTCCGGAAGGTGCAGGCCACGCTTGAGGTCGACCGCACGAGCCGGATCTGGCGTGGGGTCTGAAGATTTGGGGTCGGGGCGCCGCGCCGCCCGCAAGCTGCCCTGCCCCAATGCGTGTCGCCCGGAAGTGTGCAGCGGTTCCGGGATAACGACATGCAAAAAAACAAAGGGCTAAAGCGCGTCGCATGGATCAAATTTGATGCGACGCGCTTTAGCCTCCTCACATCAAGCTGGCGGCATCAGTGATACCTGGTTCCGCAGATGTAATCCTGCAGTTCCTGCTCTGTGCGCTGCGCTTCCTCGAGCCTATGTTTAACCACGTCGCCGATACTGAGCACGCCGACAACGTCGCCTCCATCCAGAACCAGCACATGACGCGTACGCCGCTGGGTCATGATCCCCATCACGACGGGTAGCAAATCTCGTGTCGAACAGGTCGCCACACTGCGGTTCATGACATCCGCGACGCGCATCAACGCCGCCTCGGACCCGTATTCCGCCACCGCATTGCAGCAATCCCGCTCCGATAGCGAACCCAGGTATTCGTCGTTCGATTGGCCGACGACGACGAAGCCGATATTGCTGTCGCGAAACAGCCTCAAGACTTCCAACATCGTCTGATCGGGAGCAACCGCGATGACACCGACACCCTTGTTCTTCATGATTTCGCCGACAAGCATCTGAGCCTCCTGTCTGCGCGCTCCGGATTGACGGATGGCGCGCGTTCACGTTCGCCGGATATTCCGCCACCAATTGTAGCCCTGCTTCTCTTTCGTCTCGACGAGCACGTCCTTCTTTGTGTTCAGGCGTGCGGTAACCACGCCGCCGCCGGTTGCCGCCTTGCCCGGCTTGGCGAGCAGGTCGTCGCGCCCGATCACCAGGTCACGCGAGGAAAAACTCGAAAATTCGTACTGCTGGCCGAGCGCGATTGCATCGGCTGGGCAGGCGTCCTCGCACAGCCCGCAGAACAGGCAGCGAGCCGTGTCGATCTCGAATTTGGCCGGGTGCCGGTTGCCCTTCTCGTCCTCGTAGGGGACGACTTCGATACAGTCGCAGGGACAGATCCGCGCGCAGAGTTCGCAGGCCACGCATTTGATCTCGCCTGCTTCATCACGCTTCAGGAAGTGATGCCCGCGATAGCGGGAATAGGGCAACCACTTTTCCTTGTCCGGATATTGCATGGTGACCGGCTTGGAGAACATGTAGCCGAAGGTCAGAGCCAAGCCGTTCGCCAGATCGGCGAAGAACGCCCAGCCGATCCATCTTCCAGCTTTGTCCTGCGCGCGCGACATCGCCGCCTCGCTACGGAGCCGCCATGGCCCCTAAAAGTACACCGGTTACAATTATGTTCGCCATCGACAGAGGAAGCAAGACTTTCCATCCGATCGCCATCAGTTGGTCGTAGCGGTAGCGGGGGAAAGTGAAGCGGAACCAGATAAACACATAGACGAAGAATGCCACCTTGACCACAAACCAGAGCAGTGGTGGCAAGGGGATTAGGATACCGTTCCAGCCGCCGAAAAACAGGATCACCACCAGGACCGACACCAGCAACACGATGGCATATTCGCTGACCATGAAGAACGCAAAGCGGATACCGCTGTATTCCGTATGGAAGCCGGCGCCCAGATCGCCTTCCGCTTCCGAAAGATCGAAAGGAATACGCTGCGCTTCGGCCAGTCCGGCGACGAAGAACACGAGGAAGCCGACCGGCTGGTAGACGATGTTCCAGACATCGGTTTGGGCCCGCACGATGTCGAGCAGGCTCATGGATTGCGCCAACATGACCACCCCGACCACCGCGAACCCCATCGGAATCTCGTAGCTGATCATCTGCGCGCAGGTCCTGAGGCTGCCGAGAACCGCGTATTTGCTGTTAGCGGCCCAGCCACCGAAGATGACGCCATAGACCTCGATCCCGATCACCGCAAAGACGAAGAGCAATGCCACATTCATGTTGGAGACGTAGAGCGTGATCTCGGAGCCGAGGACCGAGATGCTTTCGCCGAAGGGGATCGCGACGAACACCACAAAGGGAGGGGCGAGCGCCAGTATTGGCGCCAGTTTGAACAGGAATCGATCGGCCTCGGCCGGGATGTGGTCCTCTTTGGTCAAGAGCTTGATTCCGTCCGCCACCGGCTGCAGAAGCCCATGCCACCCCACGCGCATCGGTCCCATCCGCTGCTGAATGTGCCCTGCGATCTTGCGTTCCAGCCAGGTCAGCGGCAAGGGCAGCAGCAGCAAGATCGCAATCAGAAACGCGACCTTGAAAACGATCAGGCCAAGGGCGACGATAAGCTCCATGATCCGCGGCTACTTATACATCGGGTTGAAACGCGCAACCGGACTTTGGCTCCGGCTATACGCTGAGCACTTGAGCACTTTGTCAGGCTACATAGTATAACGGCGACGCAGCTCTTACAATGCCACTACAGTTATGTGGTCGCTGCGATGATGTGTCTGGGTTCAGGACGGTTCGAGCCGACTGGTTCGATGCGCACGTGTGTGTATTGCGCTACTTGCGGATAAAACGATGGTTGTTTGTGAACCATCTGAAACCTGGCCATTGCCGGCATCTATGTATCCATACGCGAGGAACCGCGGAACTTGGTCGCGTGCGCGGGTCATTGCTGATGTATGCTGCGGATAAGATTCAGGCGGTGATCTGAGCAGAGGCTTTTTCGGCCTGGCGCAGCCTTTTCCACTC